>JANXVR010000126.1 GCA_025351565.1 Actinomycetes bacterium | reverse complement strand
TCACGGATCTGCGGTGGCAGGTTGGTTCCCATGCTCATGTCGTGTACTCCCCGTTGATCCGGACGTAGTCGTAGGACAGGTCGCAGCCCAGCGCGCGGCTCTTCCCGCGACCATCGCCCACGCGCACGCGGATATGCACGTCGGGATCGTGCATGTGCGAACGAGCGGTCTCCGCGACCTCGCCGCCGGTGAAGTAGTCGGGAGCGATGATGCCGCCCGCGGCGAGCTGCGTTTCGCCGAACCAGACGTCCAGCCGGTCGGGGTCCACGGGGATCCCCGACGCGCCGACGGCCTGGAGGACTCGGCCCGGGTTCGGATCGCCGCCGAACACCGCGGTCTTGACGAGCGGGGAACCGGCGACCGCCTTGGCGATGACGCGCGCGTCCTGGTCGGCGCCGGTCCCGGTGACCTCGACGATGAGCACGTGGGTCCCGCCCTCGGCGTCGGCTGCCAGCTGACGAAGCAGCGACTCCCCAACCTTTGCGACGGCCTCGCTGAGATGCACCCATGCAGCCGAACCCGGGGCGACCGGCGCTCCCCCGGCTGCCCCCGACGCGAACAGCAACACCGAGTCGTTCGTGCTGGTGCATCCGTCCACGGTGAGCGCGTTGAACCGTGAAGCGAGCTGCTCCTGCGCGATCCTGTGGAGGTCGCGCGCCGGCACCACGGCGTCGGTGGTCACGAAGGCGAGCATCGTCGCCAGGTCGGGCGCGATCATCCCGACCCCCTTGGCGCACCCCCCCACCCGGAAGCCTTCGTCCGGCGCATCGGCCTGAGCCTGCTTGTCCACCGTGTCCGTGGTCATGATCGAGCGCGCGAACGCGTCGCCGCCCCTCGGGCCCAGCGACGCGACGAGCTTCGCCGCGCCGTCCTCGAACAGATCCAGGTGCAACGGTTCGCCGATCACGCCGGTGGAGCATTGAAGGAGGTCATCCGGGTCCAGTCCCATGGCTAGCGAGACGAACGCCGTGCTCGTGAGCGCATCGGCGTCGCCCGCCGATCCCGTGGCGGCGTTGGCCTGGCCGGAGTTGACGACGACGGCCCTTGGCCCGGCAGCAGCCAGCCGAACGCGGCTCAGGCGGACGGGTGCGGCCGATACGCGATTGGACGTGAACAGGCCGGCGGCCACCGTCCCGGGCGCGCCGACCAAGAGCCCGAGATCGGGAAGCCCACTCGGCTTGAAGCCGGCCGTCACGCCCGAGGCGGTGAACCCTGCCGGGTAGGTAACGCTCATGGATACACCGCCAGCGTCGGCAGCGCGGTCGTCTGGTCGAACCCGTTCGCGATGTTGAAGTTCTGGATGGCCTGGCCCGCAGCGCCTTTGATCAAGTTGTCCACGGCGCCAACGAGCACCGCGGTCCCCGTCCGCGGATCGGCGACGGCTTGGAGTTCGACCACGTTGGTGCCGCGGGTCCGCTTGGAGTCGACCATCTCGCCCGCAGCAAGGATGCGAACGAACGGCTCCGAAGCGTAGGACGCCATGAGCGCGTCGGTCAGGTGATCCGTGGTGACGCCGTCGGTGAGCGACGCGTAGGCGGTGATGAGGACGCCGCGAACCGTCGGCACCAGGTGGGGTACGAAGATGACGGGAACCGCGATGCCGGTGGCGAGCTCGATGCCGTGCTCCATCTCCGGCGTGTGCTGGTGGCGGGGCACCCGATAGGGCCGGATGGATTCCTCCGTCGAGGCGAAGAGCGAGGACTCGGTTGCCGCGCGCCCGGCTCCCGATGATCCCGTCTTGCCGTCCACGCGGATGGGACCGGTTTCGATCAAGCCCGCTGCCAGGAGCGGGGAGATGCACAGGATCACGGGGGTCGGGTAACAGCCAGGGTTCGCGACCAGGGCGGCGCCCGAGATCCGCTCCGCGAACAGTTCGGGCAGCCCGTACACGGCCTTGCCGAGCCAGCCGGGGGCCGGATGTTCGAACCCGTACCACTCGGGGTAGCGATCGGCGGGCAGCCGGAAGTCCCCGGCCAGGTCGACGACGCGCATCCCGGCCTCCAGGAACCCCGGCACCAAGGGCGAGGTGGTCCCATTCGGGAGCGCCAGGAACACCACGTCGGCGACCTCGGCGACGGCATCCGCATCGACCGCCGCCAGCACCATGGAGGCGATCGGCAGGGAGGCCAGGTGCGGGTGGACCTGCGCGAGCGGCTTGCCGGCCGAGTCGCGGGCGCCCAGGAAGGTGATCTGCGCACCCGGGTGGGCGGAGAGGAACCGGACCAGCTCACCCCCGGCGTAGCCGGAGGCGCCGAGGACCGCGACACGGAGCGGGGAAGCATCCATACCGCATAGTTATGCAGGATATGGGTAGGAGTGTCAACCCAGCGTGGCTGGGTGAACCGCTACCGGCAGGGAACCCGCCAGGGACCCAGGTTCAGCTTCTTCTGGAGGAAGTTGAAGTCCATGGCGTTGGCCTGGGGACAGAACTGCGCGGCATAGAGCTTGTACTCCACACCGAACACCGGCTTGCCCGCGTTCACGAACGCCCGGAGCTTGCCGCATTCGGCGTACTGGAAGCACTGTTCGTTGAGCGCCAAGTCGAAGTACGGGAGCAGCTTCGGGATCTGGCTGACGTCGTTCTTCAGAACCGCGGACATCCCGTTCCGGTGCGCAAGGTTCGCGAGGAAGACGTCGTACCTCAGCTGATCGGCGCCCGTCAACGGGAAGCCCGTGTGGTTCTGGAACCCGTCGACGTTGTCGAACTCGACGGCGTCGAAGCCGCGCTTGGCGCACATCTTCACCCGCGCGCGCATGATCGGGCCGAGCACGCCGAGGCGGCGGATGTCGAGCCACTTCTCCCCCGGCCAACCGTTCGAGGCGCCCTTCACCGACTCGGGGAACCGTCCCGCGTCCGGCCGCCAGTTCTCCCACGAGCCGGCGCTGAGGTAGCACACGACCTTCCGGCCAGCGCTGTGCAGAACTGAGACGATCCCGGCGTGGTTCTCGAACCCGTCGATGTCGTACATCTGCACGTCGAACGACGTGTCCACCGTGCCGCTCAGCTGCCACTGCCAACTGGTGTTGATCGCGGGGTGCCAGCAGGTCGAGCAGGCCACAGGGGATGCGAGCTCCGCGGACGAACGATCATGAGCCTGTGCGAACGCCGGCGGTGGCGCAAGCACCAGGAGTACAAGGACCACACCCGCCGTGACGGCCACGCGTCGCATCCACAGCAGTATCCGCCTTCCCGCCGGCGAGGTGCAGCCCGTGCGCCCCACGCCTAGCTCACCACGGTCAGAACCCCGGGCTCCTGGTCACTCGTGCCGGCGAGGGCGCCTGCCCCGGCACGTGCGATGGAACCTCGCGCCTTGCCGACGCTCGACCGGAGTTCGTCGGTGCCGTTCGAGAGCATGACGGAGGCGCGGGCGAGCTTGTTCTCGAGCACGGACTCGATGGTGGTAAGGACGCCGGCGACCTCGGCGAGGCTCGCCTGAACATCTGCCGCGTCCCCGAAGCGTTGCACCAGCGAGTAGAGGAACAGCACGATCGGCAGCGCGTTGGAGTACGGCACCACCACCACGCCACTCGCGTACGCGTCCGCATGGGCGCGCCGGAGCACCCCGTACGCCGCGTCGGGGATGGCCGCGATGGCGACCGGCGCGGTGACGGCCGGATCTAGGTAGTGCGCGACCTCCCGTGCCCGAAGCGTGACCGCTTTCTCCACGGCGCGGGTGCACGCCTCGATCTCCCCCGGGTCCTCGGCGATCTCCAGCGCCTCGAGTTCGGCCAGGGCGGTCCATTTAGAGTCGATGGGAAGCCGGCGTCCGTCCGGAAGAAGGAGCCCGAACTCGACGACCCTGCCGCCCACCCTGAAATCCGTGACCAACATGCCCGGCGGGAGTTCGGAGAGGTGATCTCGCAGGACGTTCTCGCCGGCGCGTCCCTTCGCGGCACCGCCGGCGAGCACGGTGGAGAGGCGCTTGATGACCTCACGCTGGTCGGCGTCGACGCGCTGACGCTCCGCATCGCGAAGTTGGATGGCCTCGAGGGTTCGGCGAGCACCGTCCAGGCCCGTGCGGAGCTGATCACCCGCCAACTCCCGGCCGACGGCCGAGTCGGCGAGCCGGCGCAGTTCCGCGCTCTGGGCCTCCAGCTTGGCTTCGACCAGCGCGAACGTGTCGCGCGGGACTTGGGCGGGGCCCGAGCCTCGCCGGAACATGACGGCGGCTCCCGCCGCCAGGCCGAGCGTCAGCGCCACGAGTGCGATCCCGACCTGCTCCATGGTTCCTCCTTATGGGGAAGTGACACCCCGACCCTAGGCCCCCCCTCCGACATGCCAACGCGGGGCCGGTTCGCGTGAAGTGTGAGGGTTCCGTGTGGATACGGCTTGATCCCGGTTTGAGTTCGGCTGCGGAGCGTCCGGAGCCTCTCCCCCTCGGGTAGGTTCGAAAGATGCGCACGCACTGGGACAGGCACGCCGGCACGTGGGACGCCCACCTGCCCAGTTCGGATCTGTTCGCCGAACTCCTGGACGAGGTTCTCCTTCGGGCCGAACCCAACCCGGAAGCGGTCGCGGCAGATCTGGGCGCCGGGAGCGGCTTCCTCACGATCCCGCTGCTCGAGCGGAGCGGCCGCGTTCACGCCGTCGACAACTCCGACCAGATGCTCGCCCGGCTGGCCGCTCGCGTCGACGGGGACCCCCGCCTCCAGGTCAACCGCTGCTCCTTCCTCGACTTCGAGCCCGGCGAACCGCTCGACATCGTGGTGTCGAACTACGCGCTCCACCACCTCCGGGGACGCGACAAGGATCTGCTGTGTTCGCGAACGTTCGCGCAGCTTGGGCCCGGAGGCCGGTTCGTGGTCTCCGACATCATGGTGCCACTCACGCTGCGTCCCGGTCAGAGCGGCGCCCTGCGTTCGAAGGTCTGGCGCATGACGAAGAAGGGCCTGCCCGGCCTCTGGCGGATCACGAAGAACGCCGTTCGATGGATCCGAGGCACCGGGGAATACCCGGTCGGCCCCGACGCGTGGACGGCGCTCCTGAAGTCGGCAGGATTCACCGGCGTCGGCCACACCGCGATCGGCCGCGAGACCGGCGTCGTCTGGGGCACGAAGCCCACCCAGCCCGCGGCCTGACCGGCCCCGTATCATCGCCCCCATGAACGAACGAGCCGAGGGACCGATCGATCGTCGCAAGCTCGCCGAGATCAAGGCCCGTGAGGATGCGGCGTTCATCGAAGCCCGCCCGAAGTCCATGGAGCTGTGGGCCAGGGCCAAGGGTTCGATGCCCAACGGGGTTCCCATGTCCTGGCACCGGACCTCCTACGATCACCCGCCGCTGTGGGTGGTCGAAGGTCACGGCGGCCATTTCCGCGATGTCGACGGCCACGACTACGCCGACTTCAACATCGCCGACATGAGCATGTTCGGGGGCTATGGTCCCGAGCCTGTGGTGGAGGCGCTCGCAGCGCGCGCGGCCGCCGGCGGCCAGTTCCTCCTGCCGACCGAGGAATCCATCTGGGTCGCCGAGGAACTCACGCGCAGGTACGGCCTCCCGATGTGGCAGTTCACCTCCTCCGCCACGCACGCGAACACCGAGGCCATCCGGATCGCCCGCGCCGCGACCGGCCGCGACAAGGTCCTCTTCTTCGAAGGCAAGTACCACGGCCACTTCGACGAGGTCCTCGTCGAATCAGACGAGCGCGGCCGCCTGATGCCCGAGGAGGGCGGCCTCCCCACGAACGTCACCGAGCGCACGAAGCTGGTCCCCTGGAACGATCCCGAAGCGCTCGCCGCAGCGTTGGCCCCCGGAGATGTCGCCATCGTCATCACCGAACCCGCCATGACGAACAACGTGGGCTTGCTGCTTCCTGCCGACGACTGGCACGCGCAGCTGCGCGCGATCACCCTCGCGGCCGGCACGCTCCTGGCCTACGACGAAACGCACACCCAGGTGGTTGGACCCGGCGGTCTGACCTCGATGTGGGATCTGCACCCGGACTTCGTGACCATCGGTAAGTCGATCGCTGCCGGCGTGCCACTGGGCGCATACGGGATGAGCGCGGAGGTGGCGGAGGTGATCCAGCGGCCGGGCGGCCGTGACGACGGGCGCGAGCAGGTCGCGATCGGCGGAACCCTCTTCGGTAACCCGCTCTCGATGGCGGCGGCGAAGGCGACGATGAGCCGGGTGCTCACGCCCGAGGCCTACGCGCATACGCATCGGCTCGGCGCGATGCTCGCCGACGGGATCGAGAAGACCATCTCGGAAGCCGGGCTCCCCTGGACCACGCACCGGTTCTGGCCCAGGAGCGGTACGACGTTCGCGCCGTCCATGCCGCGCAACGCCCGCGAGGCCTACGCCTCGAAGGACGTGGAACTCATCCTGGCGTTCCGGATCTACCTGGCGAACCGCGGGGTCTGGGAAGCGATCGTCGGGGCGGGGCCCACCTGCAGCGTCCCCGCCACCGAGGATGACGTCTCGCGGTACGTTGACGCCTACTCGGGTTTGGTCCGCGAGCTCACCGGTTAACGAAGGGACACCTTGGCGCAGGGCGGCGGCAACTCCGGAGACCCGAGCGGTCTCGGGCAGCCCGGGTTCGGCTGGGGCACCGATCCGAAGACCGGCGCCTACCGCTACGGCAAGATGGGGGCAGGCGGCTTCCTGGAGCCGGGGACCGGCGAGATCCCGCCGACCGACCCTGCGGCGCCCCGCACCACCGGCAACATCCCCGTCACCAAGGGAAGCGGGGGCGGAGGTCTGGGCACCGGTATCGCCGGGGCGGTGGTTGTCTTCTTCCTGATCGTCGGGGGGGTGGTCGCACTCACCGTCGTGCGGGTGAGCCACACGGTCACCACGATGTTCCCGGGCGGGAACTGCGTCGGCGGTCCGCTGATCGGCGGCGGAGGGGCCGACATCGGCGACGGCCGGGTCCGCTTCCCGTGCGCGGGGGGCGGAACCATGATCGTGAACTTCAACTCGGGGCCGCCCGTCGTGAGCCCGACCCCGAAGCCCAGCCACCACCACCACCATCATCACCAGAACGCGAACGGGTGACCGGCCGGCGCGGTTCCGACTAGCATCGGGCGCGTGAACGGACACCTGATCCCCATCTACCGCGTCTCGGGCACCCACCGGGAGGTCGGCCTGCAACTCGGAGACCTCGGCGCGGAGCAGATCGCCGGCGAGATCGCTGAGTCCTTCGCCGAACTCCCGGCCGGGCGCACCCGCGGGGAGCAACTGGCGCTGGCCGCCGAGTACCGGGCGTTCACCGAGCCCCGCCTCCCCTGGCTCATCGAGGAGTTCGACGGGGTCGCCGAGGGCGCCGGGGTGGACCCCTTGGAGTTCTTCGCCGCCTCCATGGAGGAGATCTGGTACGAACCGCACGCCAAGCAGACCCAAGGCCGGTGCAGCGATCTGGTCGCCGGGCGCGCCGCCACCGCCGACGGCCACCTCATCGTCGGCCACACCAACGACCTTCGTCCTGCCGCCGAACCCCTTATCACCGCCATCGAGAAGACCGTCCCCGGCGAGCCCGTCACGTTCCAGCTGGGCGGCGTCCCGTGGCTTTCGGTCGGCTGGAACAGCGCCGGTCTCTCTCTCACCGGCAACGAGCTGAGCCCCAACGACGAGCGCGTCGGCATCAGTCGCTCGCACCAGGTGCTGGAGATGCTCCGGGCCGGGTCGCTCGACGAGATGGTCGCCGCAGCCGTTCGGCCGGACCGCGCGTCGAGCTACAACAACGTGCTGGCGGACTCGGATGGCCACGTCGTGAACGTCGAGGGCAGCGCGACCGACCAGGAGCTGACCGGTCTGGACGAGTCCGGGCACCTCGTGCACACCAACCACTACGTGTGCGACCGGATGGTCGACTTCGAAGGAGACCCCGCATACGCCAAGCGCTCGGCCGTCCGGTACCGGCGCGGGCGCGAGTTATTGAAGGCGCAGGCGCCGGGCTCGATCACGACGGACGGGATGCGCAAGCTGCTCGCCGATCACGCCGGACGGCCGGACAGCATCTGCCGCCACGCCGAAGGCGAACCCGCCGACGGCAAGACCGTCTTCTGGTCGATCGCGGACGTGACCGACGGCCGGATCCTGTTCGGCCGGGGGAACCCCTGCGAAGACACCCCCGCCCAGGAATACGCCTTCACCCACTGAGAGCTTTCGAAGAAGATCCCCCGCGTCGTTGACCCTTCCGTCGTCTCGTGGGAATATCTATGCGTAGCCTAACTACATATCTTCTCTTGGACACGTCAAGCGGCACTTCCCCACCGCAGGACACGGATGCCTTGGCCGAACGGCTCCATTCGGCCGCCATCCAGCTGCTGCGGCGCGTGCGTGTTCGGGACGGAGAGCCGGGGCTGTCCGCGGCCCGGCTCTCCGCGCTCTCCGTCATCGTCGTGGCAGGGCCGATCACCATCAGCGAACTCGCGGCCACCCAGGGCGTCCGCCCCCCCACAATGACCAGGCTGGTCGACACCCTGGCGCGCGACGGCCTCGCGATGCGTGAACCCCACCCCGACGACGGACGGTCCGTTCAGGTGCGCGCGACGGGGATGGGCCGCCTGGCGCTCTCGCGGGGACGCCAGCACCGGGCGACCACGCTCTCGAGGCGCCTGGCCGGCCTCTCCCGAAGCGACCTGGCGGCCCTTGATCGCGCGGCCGAGCTCCTTGAGCGGGTGGCGGGCGCCGACCCAGATCCGACCAGCTAGGCGGGTCTTCCCGACTTCCAGACCTTGAGCGGCTTCGCTGCCGCGGTGATGTCGTCGACCGGGTTCTCCGCGTAGAGGACCAGATCGGCGAGCTTGCCCGCCTCGACCCGGCCGACGTCCGGGCGCCGCAGGAGGTCCGCGCCGTTCGCGGTGCCGGCTCGCATCGCGGCGAACGGGGTCATCCCCCACTCGACCATGTAGGCCAGTTCCTTCGGCGCGCTCCCATGAGGGTTGAACGGGGTCCCGGCGTCGGTGCCGCAGACGTGGAGGATGCCGGCCTTGACCGCGCGGGCGTGAGACTCGCGCGAGGCAGCCTCGACCGCGCGACCCTTCTCCACGGCGTAGGCGGGGACCTGCTTCGGGTTATCGACGATGCCGCGGAGGGCGCAGAGCGTCGGAGATCGATAGGTTCCGCGTTCCTTCATCTCTCGCGCGATCTGTGGCGACACGTGGTTGCAGTGTTCGATGGAGTCCACGCCCGCGCGCACTGCGCCGAGGATGCCCTCCGCGCCGATGGCGTGGGCGGCGACGGGCCGGCCCCACGAGTGGGCTTCGTCGACGGCCGCGGCCAGCTCCTCTCGCGTGAAGGCGGTGAAGGTGGCGCCGATCCCCGGCGTGAGTACGCCGCCGGTGGCCACGATCTTGATCGCGGTGGCGCCGCGCTTGATCTCCTCGCGAACGGCCTTTCGCACGGCGTCGGCCCCGTCCACCTCGCGGGCGAACGCCACGTTGTGACCGTGGCCGCCCGTGATCGTAAGGGCGCATCCGGCCGCGAGCACGCGAGGCCCGGCGATCACGCCGTCGTCGATGGCGCGGCCCACGTCGATGCACGCGCCGCCCGGCCCTCCCAGATCCCGCACAGTGGTCACGCCTGCCGCCAGGTGCTTGCGGGCGTTCACCGTGGCCTTGACCGCCGCGAGCGGCGGCGTCATCCGCTCGGCCTCACCCGCGAAGTCCGCCAGCCCGTCGAACGCCAGGTGTACGTGACAGTCGATGAGGCCCGGGGAGAGCGTCCTGCCCGTCCCGTCCAGGCCGCGCGCGGCCTTCGCAGCGCCCGGCGCCCGCGCGTGCGCTCCCACCCACGCGATCCGCTCGCCCTGGACCAGCACGCCCTGCTTGGTGCGGACGGTCCGGCCGTCGAAAAGGGTGACGTTCGCGATGTAGGTCTGCATCTAGGAGACCCAGGGCGGCACGGTCTCAGAGCCGTCCTCGCGGATGAGCTTGGTGCCGGCCAGCATCGTGACGATGATCGCGGCCCCGCCGGGACCCGCCACGAAATGGTGCCATTCCCCCGTCGGCACGATCACCGAGTCCCCCGTGGAGAGCTGGAACGTCTCCTCGCCCAGGAAGAACTCCCCTTCGCCTTCCGCCAGGGCGAACACGTCGAGGTGGTCGTGGTGGTGGCGCGGCAACCCCCCGCCCGCGGGCAGGTCGATCCGGAACAACGCGGCCTCGTCGGCGCCGCGCGAAGGGGAGGCGTACCCGGTGATCGTGTTGCCGCCGAGTGCGAAGCGGGGGTGGGAATCGTGAGGGTAGACGGGCATGACTCCAGGGCTCCTGTGGTCGGATGTGCGCGCATCATGCCATCCGGCGCCCGGACCCGTCAGAACGGGCGGAGCACCATGAGGTAGATG
>JANXVR010000118.1 GCA_025351565.1 Actinomycetes bacterium | reverse complement strand
GCCGCGGCGAGCCGCGGCGGCGGTCTGCTCTCTGTTGCCCTGTCCGCGAGGTCACCCCCGCCTGGCTCTCACCAGCACCCTGCCCTGTGGAGTCCGGACTTTCCTCGAACGGTCCGAAGACCGCCCGCGGCCGCCCGGCCGGCTCCTCCGCGCTCGAGGATAGCCGTTGCCTCAGCGCCCGCGCTCCCGCAGCATCTTGTCCACACCATCGTTCGCCAGGCGGTCCGGCTCGGTGTTGCGCTCCCGCGGCACGTGCTCGTACTCGATGCGCGTGAACTTGGCCGCCAGGGTCAGCACCTGCCGGTGCAGCGGCACGATGTGCGCGGTCTTCACGCGGTAGCGTCCGGTGAGCTGGTTGATGAGGAGCTGCGAGTCCGAACGCAGGAGCACGTCGGTGCCGCCGAGCTCGAGAGCCCGCCTCAGCCCTTCGATGGCGGCCGTGTACTCCGCGACGTTGTTCGTTGTTTCGCCGAGCCCCTCAGCGATCTCCGCGAGGACCGCGCCGTCCTCATCCGTGATCTGGACGCCGATCCCCGCGGGTCCGGGGTTGCCGCGCGACGCCCCGTCGCACGAGACGATCACAGTACGAGGATCCGGCGGCAGTACTCGCACCGTGGCACGCCGTCGGTCTTCTTGAGTTTGTCCAGTTCGACCGAGGAGAGCTGCTCGTGGCATCCCTGGCACACTCCGTCGGTCAGCGCCGCCGCCCCCACCCCTTTCTTCTGCGGACGAAGCTCCTCGTAGAGCTCGAGCAGGTCGGGTGGGATATCGGGAAGGATCCGGGTGCGTTCGACCTCCATCTCGGATAGATCCCGTTCGATGGTCTGGAGCTCCTCCTTGCCGGTGGAAGAAACCTCCTCGACCTTCTCCCTCTCCGCTGCCGACCGCTTCTGCGCGTCCGCTGCCTGCGACTCCAGGTCCTCCCGCTGTTCCATGAGCGCAAGCAGTTCATCCTCGCGGTCCGAACGCCGCTTCTTGAGACTGGCGATCTCGTGCTGGAGCGCCTCCATCTCCTTGACGTTGACCACGCTGCCGTCGTACAGGCGCTTCTCCTCGGCCGTCTGCTTCTGACCGATCGTATCGATCTCATGCTCGAACCTGGAGGCGTCGCGGTTCATCTCGTCGATCCGCAGACGCAGCTCGCCGAACTCAGCTTCGGCTGCATCCGCGGTGGAGCGTGCGGACGCGACGGACGCGCCCGAGCGGAGGATGGTGCGACGCGCGGACAGCCGGTCGATGGACGTGTCGATCGCCTGCAGCGCGAGCAACCTGCGGGTGACCGTCATGCCAGGCAGCCTAGCGGATGGCGGCCACCCCTCGGTTGCTCAGAGGTGGGCGCTCCCACTCAAGGGAACACCACCTTGGAGAACTCGCCGGCCGTGGTCAGCCCCAGGGCCGTCACGGCTGCGATGACCACCGCCGCTATGAACGCGAGCATGATCGCGTACTCGACCGCGGTGGCTCCCCGCTCCCCAGGGACCGCTCCATGGATCCCGGACATCCAGAGCCGTGCGTGCGCGAGCCAGTCCTGCATGTAGAACCCCCCTCGCCCGGCCCAACGCGGCGTCCCTGACGCCCTTCGGTGGGCCTGTAACAGGCATCGGCGCCGGAGCCACCGAAACTTGAGTAGCCTGTCGCGTCATGACAGCAGGAGCGGGAGACCGGGTTGCGCTCGTCACCGGCGCCGGAAGCGCGACGGGGATCGGGTTCGCGTGCGCGCAGGTGCTCGCGCGCGAGGGTGCGGCGGTTGCCGTCTGCTCAACGACCGATCGGATCCAGGAGCGCGTGGCCGAACTCACGGCAACCGGCGCTCAGGCTGCCGGGTTCGTGGGGGATCTCACCGATCGACCGAAGACGCGCACGCTTATCGACCAGGTGCTCCGGCGATTCGGGCGGGTTGACATCCTCGTCAACAACGCCGGGATGGTCACGGTGGGCGAACCCGACCAGGACGACCCCGCCTTCGCCGAGCTGGACGACGACGCGTGGGACCGCGCCATCGCCATGAACCTCACGACCGCCTACAACGTCACCCGCGCGGTCTTCCCGGACATGCTGGAGCGCGGGTGGGGTCGCGTCGTGATGGTGAGCAGCGTGACGGGCCCCGTGGTCACGGCGCCGGCGACCGCCGGCTACAGCGCCGCGAAAGCCGGGATGGACGGGCTCATGCGTGCGCTGTCGCTCGAGGGCGGCCCCCGGGGCGTGCTCGTGAACTCGGTGGCGCCTGGCTGGATCGCCTCCGGCTCACAGCTCCCCGAGGAGGCAACCGCGGGGATCCATACACCGCTCGGGCGCTCGGGGACGCCGCTCGAGATCGCCGAGGTTGTCGGGTTCCTCGCGAGCGACCGCGCGAGCTACCTCACCGGCCAATCCCTCGTCGTCGACGGTGGCAACACCATCCAGGAGATCAAAGGCTCGTAGCGGCAGGGCGGTTATCCTCGGCCGACATGTGGTCGCTGATGCGCAAACCCCGATGGATCTTCCTCCTCGTCCTTGCCGTGGGACTTGGATCGCTGTTCGTTCGACTCGGCTTCTGGCAGTGGCACAAGTACGAGGCGCGTAAGGCTGAGAACATCGCGACACTGGCCGGACGGAACACGGCTCCGGTGCCGATCCAGAGCATCCTCCCGATCGGAACGGCCGACAACGGGTCGGCCGCATTCCGACGGGTGACGCTCACGGGGACGTACGACGCGGCCCACGATCTGACGGTCTACGGGCGGGTCCGCAACGACCAGCCGGGCAACGAGGTGATCACACCGCTCCTCCTGCCCGACGGACGAGTCGTCATGATCAATCGAGGGTGGATCGCGTTCCAGAACGGCACACCGGATCTAGCGCTGTCGGCCCCTCCCGCCGGAACCGTGCACCTCACGGGCGTCCTGGAGCCATCGGAGACGACCGGAACACCCCTGCCTCCCGCGGGATTGCACCAGATCGCGTTCATCGATCTGAGCCAGCTATCGGCGTGGCTCGGCCGGCCCGTCATGCCGTATTGGGTCCATCTCCAGGCGCAGACGCCGCCGCAGGCGGACTTCCCGAAGACGGTGCCGCTGCCCCCGCTCGACGGTGGCCCTTACTACAGCTACGCGCTGCAATGGTGGTTCTTCGCCTCGCTGGCGTTCCTCGGCTACCCGTACCTGCTCCGGCGGGAGGTACGGGAGGTCGCACACTCGAGCGAGGGAATGCAGGCGAAGTCGGCGGAGTTGCACGAAGGAACCGAGCAGACCGACCAGGAAGGCTAGCCGTGCCCGCAGTGACCCCGAACGACCTCACGGTTCTGCCTCGACTCACCGTGCCCGCAGGAGCCACCGAACGCGAGGTGCTTGATGTGGTCGACGGGCCCGCCACCTTGGAGGGCGAGGGATTCCAGGTCCGCCGGCCAACCGCCGCGCTCGACCTGCGGATGGTCGACCCCTTCCTGATGCTCGATCACATGGGCGCCGTCGAGTACGCGCCGGGCGAAGCGAAGGGCGCCCCGGATCACCCCCACCGTGGTTTCGAAACCGTCACCTACATGATCGACGGCAAGATCCGGCACCGGGATTCGAACGGCGGAGGCGGCGTCATCACCGATGGGGCCACCCAGTGGATGACCGCCGGTGCCGGCATCGTGCACAGTGAGATGCCCACCCAGGACCTTCTGGACGGCGGCGGCCTGTTCCACGGCGTGCAACTGTGGGTGAACCTCCCGGCCGCACAGAAGTGGTCCGGCCCCCGCTACCAGGACATCACAGCGGACGCAGCCGAGCTGCTCGCGTCCGACGACGCCGGCGCCGTGGTTCGACTCATCGCTGGGGACCTGGGACCGTTCCGCGGACCCGGGAGCACGCGCACCCCCATTACCTACTCCCACGCCACGCTCGCCCCCGGCGCGGAGCTCCGCGTGCCCTGGCGCCCTGACTTCAACGGCCTCGTCTACGTGCTGGCGGGTCGCGGTACCGTCGGCGCTGAGCGCAGGCCCATCCGGGACGGCCAGATGGCGGTGTTCGGTCCAGGCGATGCCCTCCGCCTGCGAGCGGACCGCGAGCAGGATTCGAACGCCCCCGGCGTGGAGGCGCTCCTCCTGGGCGGCCTGCCCATCCGCGAGGAGATCGCCTGGTACGGCCCGTTCGTCATGAATACGAAGGCGGAGATCCTGCAGGCGATCGAGGACTACCAGGCGGGACGGATGGGCTCGATCCCCGCCGAGACCGCCAGCCGTGCCGACCCCGCCGCGAACGCTGAGCCGGGTCTGCCGACCGATCTCTAGCGCGCTAGCCCGGCTCCACCTGGACGTTGCGCATGGACTCCGCCGCGTACTCGAAGTACTCCAGCAAGGCCGCTTTGACCCCCGGCTCGGGATCCACCGCCTCCACGGCGCCCCGCATGTGCCGGAGCCAGTGGTCCCTGGCGAGTTCGTCGATCGCGAAGGGAGCGTGGCGCATCCGCAGTCGGGGGTGGCCCCGTTCGTCCTGGTAGGCGGAAGGGCCGCCCCAGTACTGCCCCAGGAACAGCGCCAGGTGCCTCCGCGAGGGCTCCAGCTCCTCCGGATACATGGGCCGGAGATGGCCGTCGGTCTCGATCCTCTCGTAGAAACGGGCCACCAGCCGATCGAAGAAGACTTGACCTCCTACGGCGTCGAAGAGGGTGACCGGGGCATCCACGGACCGGGATGGTAGCCCGAACGTGCGCCGGGGGGCCCCAGACCTGCTAGCGTTACCGGTCGAGGGCACCTATCGCGGTTCGCTTCGAGCAGTCCCTCACTCCCGGCAGCGTCACGCCGGGCGCCCGAAGGGCAAGCATCAAGGCCCTGACGGCGAGGAAAGGAGGGATCGCCAGTGGCAACCGGAACCGTGAAATGGTTCAGCTCCGAGAAGGGGTTCGGATTCATCACCCCCGAGGATGGCAGCGCCGATGTGTTCGTGCACTTCAGCGCGATCGCCGGTGATGGGTATCGCAACCTTGACGAGGGTCAGCGCGTCGAATACGACGTGACCCAGGGGCAGAAGGGCCCGCAGGCCGCCAACGTTCGGGCTGCGTAACACCCTGTAAGTAGCGAACAGGGCCCGGCGCTTGCGCGCCGGGCCTTTCGCGTTCTGAAAACATCTCCGGCGTGACCGAGGACCCCGGCGACCAACCCGCTGCGCAACAACCCAACCCCGGGGGCCGTGAATCGCCCGGGAAGCGCGGGTTCTTCCACAGCCTGCCGAGCTTGGTGGTGTCGGCGTTCGTGATCGCGCTGCTCCTCAAGGCGTTCCTGTTCCAAGCCTTCTTCATCCCGAGCGCCTCGATGTGGCCCACCTTGGTGGGCCCCGGCGATCGCATCCTCGTCGACAAGGTCCCCTACTACTTCCACGACCCACGAAGAGGCGACATCATCGTGTTCTCCAACCCCAACGCACCGCCGGTGAGCCGCGGCATCGTTGGCGGACTCATCCATTGGGTCGCCCAAGGGGTGGGGATCACGGGTCACGCCGAGCCCATATGCGGCGACAAGAATCCCGACGAAGACTTCGTGAAGCGCGTGATCGGGCTTCCCGGGGATACCGTCGAGGGACGGAACGGAGGGGTTTACATCAACGGCCGGCGACTGCCGGAACCCTATCTCCCGCCGACGGTGATCACGGGCGCCTTCGCGAAGCAGACGATCCCCGCAGGCAAGCTCTTCGTGATGGGAGACAACAGAGGCGACTCGTGCGATTCGAGGGCCGCGCTCGGCCTGGTTCCCATCGACAACGTGATCGGCCAGGCAGCGGTGATCATCTGGCCGCCGTCGCGGATCGGCACGCCCTAGCGCCCCGCGGTGACGATCACCAATACCTGGCGGTGGCCATGCACAGGATCGCGATCGTCACCAAGGCGAGATCCACGCGGCCGATGATCTTCAGCCGATGCTGGAGGATCGCCATCGCCGCCATCTACTCAGGGGCAGGAGGTCCGCCGGAGGTGGCCATCTCCTTACCGAGCGTGTTCATCTTGTTGATGGTCGGCGGGATGCCGCCGCTACCCACGAAGAACGCGATGATGGCGCACACGGCTCCCACAGTCAGGACCCCGCCGAACGCCGAACCGATCCAGTCGCCGAAGCTCGCGTACATAGAGTGCCAGTCGCGCCAGTAGAGGAAGAGGCCCCCGATCGCAGTGAAGGCGGCGATCCCCGTGATGATGACGCCTGCCTTCCGTTTCTCCATCACGTGGGACATCACCGGCCCGCCGGCGGGTCCGACCGCTTCGATCGTTGGCTCAAGGAACACGCTGACGAAGAACGCCGAGCCGACCCAGAAGATCCCGCTCACGATGTGGGTGATCCGGAACACCAGCATGTAGATACTCAGGGCGACCATCTCTTTTCCTTCCACTCGGACCACGGCAGGGTGCTAGAGCGGGAACCGGCGGTCAAGCTCCTCCGAGCCAGGGACCTTCCGGTAGCATCGCGCGATGCAGGTGCAGCGTTATCTCGTCCCCCGCGCGTTCCGCCGTGACGCGGCGCCGATCCTCATGGCCTCGCCAGGCCGCAACAGCCTGGCGCTGACCGTGCTCCAGATCCTCATCGATCAACCGGACGTCTACCCGAACTTCCATCTGTGGCTCGCCGTCCAAGACGGAGCCCCGGTCGCAGCCGCCATGCAGACGCACCCGCACAACGTGATCCTCGCCGACCCGATCGACCCGCTTGTCCTGGAGGAGCTCGCGGCTGCCGTGCACGCCGACGGCGCTCCCCTGCCGGGGGTCATCGGCAAC
>JANXVR010000097.1 GCA_025351565.1 Actinomycetes bacterium | reverse complement strand
CGGCGAAGGTATTCGTCGATCTCCACCCGGAAGTGCGCGATCTGATCGTCGTGGCGGATGAACCACGGCACGTACTCGCTTGAATGCTCCGATGACTCGGTGGGGAAGTAGCCGAACTGCCGGAAGATCTCCACACGAGGTCTGCGCCCCAACCCTTCCGGGTCGGCGTCGACGATCGCGCGCAGCCGCGGGTACAGATCTTCACCGGTGTGCCGGTTCTCGAATGTGTAGACGAAACACTGATGGTTGAAGCCCGCCGTCACGTACCGGATGTCGTCCTCGGGGACCCCGACCGTCTCTGCAAGGAAGTGGTGCGTGTCGCGAACGCTGTGGCACGTCCCGATCGTCTGCGCCGCCGGCCACGCGCTCCCCGCCCAGATCCCCCACGGGACCATCGCCATGGGGTTCGTGTAGTTGAGGAGGAGGCCGCCCGGGCAGAGGGTCACCATCTCGTTGGCCATCTCGATCATCACCGGGATCGTGCGGAGCCCGCGCATGATGCCGCCGATACCGATCGTGTCGGCGATGGTCTGGCGGAGCCCGTAGGTCCGCGGGATGTCGAAGTCGACGTAGGTGCTCGGGACCCCGCCTACCTGGATCTCATTGATGAGGTAGTCCGCCCCCTCGAAGGCTTCGCGCCGGTCCAGATGGGAGGTCACGGTGTGACCCGCGTCCCGGCGCGCGACGATGTTCTCGGCCGCCCGCTGCGCGTAGCCGAGGCGTTCCGGATCGATGTCGTGGAGCGCGACATGCAACTGCCCGTGCAGCTCCTCGTAAGAACTGAGGTCGGCGAGGATGTTACGGGTGAACTCGACGCTGCCGGCACCGATGATCGCGACCTTCGCCATGAGCGGCAGTGTCCCAGCCGCCCGTGAAACGGACAACATCGCGCACCCATCGGGCGGCGCCGGATCACGATGTGCGTTCCCGGCCGAACCCCCCTACGATGTCGCCCCATCGAACGGAGGGAGCCTCACATGGTCACCGCGTACATCCTGGTTCAGACGGAGGTCGGCAAGGCGGGGCAGGTCACGGAGATGATCAAAGGCATCGCCGGCGTGGCGCAGGTGGACGGGGTGACCGGCCCCTACGACGTCATCGCGCGCGCAGATGCCGCCGACCTTGACGAACTGGCGAAGAAGGTCGTCATGCCGATGCAGGACCTCGAGGGCATCACCCGCACGCTCACCTGCCCCGTCATCTCGTTCTGATGGCGGCATGACCGTCCGCATCCGCCGCGACGCGGACATCAGCGACATCAGCGGTGGTTGGTTCAGGGCGCGCTGGCACTACTCGTTCGATTCCTATCGCGACCCCGACTACATGGGGTTCGGCACGCTGCGTGTCTTCAACGACGACCGACTGATCCCCGGCGCCGTGTGGCCGATGCATCCCCATCGCGATGTCGAGGGCCTCACCTACGTCGTGGAGGGGCGCTTCGGTCACGAGGACAACGTGGGCGGCCCACCAGGCCCGCTTCCCGCGGGGTCAGTCCAGCGGATGACGCTGGGCTCGGGCGCCCTGCACAGCGAACGCAACGCCAGTCCGACCGAACCCATGCGGTTCATCCAGATGTGGATCATGCCGCGGGAGAAGGGCCTCACGCCTGGCGTCGAACAGAGGATCTTCACCGCCCAGGACCGGACGGACAAGCTGCTCAAGGTCATCAGCGCCGACGGTGGCGACGCCGTGTTCGTGCACGAGGACGCCCACGTGTTCGTCTCGCGGCTCACCATCGGGACGTCCGTGTCGCAACCCATCGGCCCGAGCCGCGGCGTCTACCTCTATGTGATCGAGGGCGATGCCCAGGTGAACGGCGAGGCCATGCGCACCGGCGACGCCGCGCAGCTGACCGACGAACATGAGCTCACCGTGACCGCCAACTCCGACACCGAGCTCATCGCCGTCGACGTCGATCTGACCTAGGTCAGTCCTGGTCCACCGCGACCGGGAACGGGAGCGCGATGGGATCGGTGAACGGGGAGTTGCCGTGTTCGTCGAAGCGGTCCATCCGGAAATGGTCGGCGCGCGTGACCACGCGGGTACGGCCGGTGAGCGAGAGATCTGCGGCGATCCGCGCGATCGCGGGACCCCACATCATGCCGTGGCCGTTCGCCGTGGCCACCGTTGCGCCTTCCAGTTCGCTGCCGTCTCGTAGCACCACGGGGCCCAGCAGCGGCAGATGGTCGGGGGTGTATTCGATGGTTGCCGCCCAGGCCTTGCGGATGCCGAGCTTCTTCGTGAGCGGGACAACGCGATTGAGCTTCTTCTCCATCAAGCGCAGGTAATCCCAGTCCACGTCGCGCGCGGGGCCCGGCGTCTCGTTCGGGTTGGACATGCCCCACATGAGCCCCCCGTCCTCCGGCCGCCAGTAGATCCCCGACGCCAGGTCGAACGCCATCGGCCGTCCCGGCACCTGGAACTCCGGATGGGGTTCGGTCACGACCACCTGGTGGCGCGCGGCACCGACCGTGAAGCGCGCCCCCACCAGCTTGCCCACCTCGCGGAGCGTGGGGCCTCCGGTCAGGATCACCCGCTCGGTGGCGATCACGCCGGTGGGCGTGTGAACGCCCGTCACCCGTCCGCGCGACGTGCGGACCCCGAGGACCGGCGTGCGCTCGCGCAGGTCCACCCCGGCGCGCGCCATCGCGAGTGAGTACGCGCGAACGTTGCGGGGCGGATCGATCCACCCGTCCGTCGGGCAGAAGGTGGCGCCCCGAAACCCACCCGCGAGCGTCGGGTTCAGCCGCCGCACCTTCTCCGCATCCACCCAGCGAACATCCAGCCCCACCGCGCGCTGCATGGCGACGCGCTCGCGGGCTTTCCGTTCGTCGGCGGCGGTGCGCGCGAGGATGAGGTAGCCCTGTTCGCCGAACCCGGAGTCGGTGCCCAGCAAGCGCTGCTGCCGCTGGTAGAACGCGATGCTCCACATCCCCAACCGGACGGTGTCGGGCGAGCCACCCTGCGCGCGAACCATCCCGGCCGCGCGCGATGACGCTCCCTGTCCGGCCACGTCGCGCTCAAGAACCACGACGCGGCCAGCCCCGTGGTCGTTCGCCGCGAACCAGGACGCCCATCCGCCGACGGCCCCGGCGCCGACGATGACCAGATCCGCCGACCTGCTTCGCCCTGCCATGAGAACGCTCCTTCGTTGGGTCAGGGCAGTCTAGAAGAGCGGCGGTGCGTACAGTGAGCCGGATGGAACCCATCGGCTTCCCGCCCGTGCCCGCGGCTCGCGCCGACCGGCGGACGCTCGTGGAGGAGATCCTCGTCGTGCTGATGCTGTCGCTCCTGGCGAGCGCGGTCGGGGCCGTCATCAGCCTCCTGACGGCACCGGTGTCGGGGGTCTTTGTCCCGGTCGGGGACCAGTCGCCCAGGTTCTATCTCCAGGTCATCGACTTCGTCTTCTCGCTGGCGCCGGCGCTGCTGGTCCTGCACCTGGCACGCCGCCATGAGGGCGGGACGGCAGCGCTCGGTCTTGACGGTGGCCAGCGGCCGCGTGACCTGGCCCGCGCGATCGTCCTCTTCGTGGTGGTCGCAGCGGGGGGGATCGCGATCTATCTGGGCGCAGTTGCACTCCACGTGAACCGGTTCGTGGTGCCGGTACCGCCGACCGGTCATTGGTGGACGATCCCGGCGCTCTTCCTCAATGCCATCTCGGCCGGGGTGGTCGAAGAGATCATCGTCCTGGGGTATCTGGTGACGCGGCTGCAGCAGCTCCGATGGCCGCCCCTGTGGGCGGTCGCCGTACCCGCGCTCCTGCGGGGGACCTATCACCTCTATCAGGGGTGGGGCGGGTTCGCGGGCAACCTGCTCATGGGGCTGTTCTTCGGGGCCCTGTTCATCCGTTGGCGACGGACCTGGCCCTTCGTCGTGGCGCACGTCCTTCTCGATGTCGGCGCAGGCCTGGGGTATCTCGCGTTCCGGAACCACCTGCCGGGGTTCGGCTGAACGGTTCGCTCGGCTTGTGGCTTCATGTCACCCGGGGTGTTTAGAATCCGGGCACAACGCAGCTGGAAGGGGAAGTCCGTGTCGGCATTCATCGAATACCTGCAAGGCCGCGGGGTCGCCTTCACGGTCCTGCCGAGGCCCCAGTCCGACTCCGCCCTGGACACCATCCGGGCCCACGGGGTCCCGGCGGGCGATCTCGCCCGAACCGTGGTCATGCACTACCGCTACGGCTTCGCGATGATGGTTATCCCTGCCGAGGCGGAGCTGAACCTCTCTCTGGCGCAAACCGCCTTGGACGACCTGGACGCGCGCGAGGCGACGCTTCGGGAGATCCACGCGCAGTTCGCGGGGACCGACGGATCGTGCGTCCCTCCGCTCGGCCTCTACTTCCTGGCACCGATGTGGGTGGACCCCGAGATCGCCGGCCGCGACCAGGTCGCGTTCGCCGCGGGGAAGCCCTCGCTGGTCATCCGGATGAGCCGGGCCGACCTGTTCCGCGACGACCCGTTCGTCATCACACCGCTCACCGGCGTCGCCCAGGCGAAACTCGCGGAAGACGCAACCGCGGTCGTGGCGGACATCGCCTGACCTGACCTACTGAAGGTCGCGCCGGATGGTTCGGTCCCAGGACCGTCGCCAGCGCTCCTCGCCATTCTCCGACGCCACCAGCTCCACGCGGACCCGGTAGGTGGTTCGGTTGCTCTCCACCTTGACTTCGGTGTGGGTGGCGCAAGTTGCCTCGGGCCAGCGGATCTCGAACGTGGCCTCCCCGTCGGCGTAGGCCCGACCGGGGTCGGTCGTGGAGACGCCGACCACCCCCCGATACAGGTCGCTGAACGCGGGGACATCGCCCTGCGCGGGGTAGTCGCCGAAGCTTCCGGCCCATGCCCGGCGTTCGTGCTTGAGGATGTCCTCCTCGATGCGCCAGAGCACCCAGCCTTTCTCGGTGTCTTCAGGTTCGGCGGATTCCTGCGAGCGCTGGGGAGGTGGGAGAACGGGTGTCTCGATCACCGGCGAGGGTCCGTCCATGACCGGAAGGATCAAGGCCGAGGAGCTCCGGTCCACCGACAGGGTCAGTGGTTCGGGTGGTGCCCATGCGTTCGGCCAGTCGGTCCCCGCCAGGTCCAGGCGGATCCGGTGGCCGATCTCGAAGGTCCAGGAGCACACTTCGAGTTCGAGTTCGATCGTATAGGGTCGGCCGGGCTCGAGCGGCGCCGGATCGCGGTGGGACTCGCGGTGCGCCAGGTTCAGCATCCCGCGGGTGACCAACGAGGACGTGCCGTCGGGGAAGACGTCGCAGAGCTTGGCGGACAGGTAGGCGACGGGCGCGCTGGAGGAAACGGTCACGCGCAGCGTCGGGTGGCCCAGGATCTCCAGCTCCGACTGAAGCGGTTCCCACGTGTAGGTGAGCGATGCGGCCTCGTCCGGGCGCTGGTCCGTGGGTTGGCCGTACGGCATGTGTCCCGCGCAGCTGATCCAGGCCGTGACCCCCACGTCGCCGCGAACCTCCAAGCGGTCAGGACCCTCGGGGCTCGTATTCCCTTGCGCGCTGGAGAGCCCCAGCGTGGCCGGCGTGAGCCGTGCTGCGGGCCAGGTGGGTTCGTAACGCCAGGCGCCGTTCACCATCGGACGATCGGCGGCCGGAAGGGTCGACCGCTGCGCGAAGAGCACGATCGGCGGCTCCCGGTCCACCCCGTTGTCGATGCCCTTGAGCCAGTGGTCCCACCACTTGAGCATCTCGGGCACCAGGTCGATGTTCGGCCCCGGGAGAGAGGTGTCGGTTGCCGCGTGCGCCCACGGCCCGGCGATAAGGCGCTTCGGTGCCGTCAGGGCCTCGAAGGTTCGCAGCGAGTTATTCCGGTACCCGTCGGCCCACCCGGCCACGATCATGGTGGCGGCTTGGATGGAGTCATAGTTCGGCCGGAGCGATCCGAACTGCCAGTAGTCGTCGAACCGCTGATGTTCGAGCCAGGTGATGACCCAGGGCTCCGTCTGATGGAAGCGGCGTTCCCACTCCTCGCGCCATCCTTCGCCGAACAACGCGGGGACCGGGGGCAGGGCGTTCATCGCCACCATGTAGGTCGGGTAGTCGATCATGTCGAGTTGCTTCAGGGCGCCGCCGAAGTAGTGGACGTCGTCCGCGTAGCGGTCGTCGGTGGCGTAGATGGGGATGATCGCCTTCAGCGCGGGCGGGCGTTCCATCGCGATCTGGATCGCGTTGAAGCCGCTATAGCTGGTGCCGTACATGCCGACGGTTCCCGAGGACCAGTCCTGCGTCGCGAGCCAGTCGATGACCGCGCACATGTCGGTGCGTTCGGCGGCGGGGTATTCGTCCGTGGGGATGCCCTCGCTGGTGCCGGTGCCGCGAACATCGACGCGGCACACCACGTAGCCGGCGTCGGCGAGCCGGACGTACTCGGGCCGGTAGCTCTCGGTGATGTCGTCCTTGCGGTACGGGAGGGCCTCCAGGATCGCCGGCCACGGTCCCGAGGCGGCGTCGTCCGGGTGGTAGAGGTTCGCCGACAGACGGATGCCGTCGGCCATCGGGATGAAGAGGTGTGAGGTTCGCGCCATGTGGTGGAGAAGGCTAGCGGTTCCCGGGCAGGAGGTCTGAAGCTTTGCCGGGGCGATTCCGACCGCCGGTCAGATCCACTTGTTCGCCCAGACCCGCAGGCGCCATGCATCGTGGGAGAGCATCGCCCCCGACAGGACGGGCCAGAACCACACGAACAACCCGACCGACGTGGCCACGAAGATCCATGCGAGCGGGCGGAACGGGTGATGCGAGGATTCGATGCGTTCGCCCGTCTCAGGAACGGTCTGGACGATCGTAGCCCCCGCGAGGAACCGAACCATGTAGACGCACGCCAGCACCATGAACGGCGTCATCGGCAACACATAGAAGAAGAACTGCGGACGCGACACCACGAACCAGGGGAGCCACTGGACCAGGATCGCTAGGAGCACGAAGCCGGCGCGCCAGTCGCGAGTCCGCCGCCAGCTCCACGCCGTGAGCGGCAGCGCGGCGATCGTGCCCCAGAAGATCGCGGGGTTCCCGATGGCCAGGATCTGGGCGATCGCCCCGTTCAGCCCGTTCTTCACCCAGTAGGAGACCGGGCGCAGCATGAGGAGCCAGGTCCACCCCGGCGAGTAGTACGGATGGGTCGGCGTGTAGGTGTGGGTCGTGGTGTCCAGCGCGGTGGCCTTGAGCGTGGCGTGGTAGTGCCACATCGCCTGCTGGTTCGCCCACCAGTCCTTGATGCTCCAGCCGAAATGGTTGAACCACGGGACATAGACGGTCAGGTACACGGCGGCCGGGACCAAGAGGAAGGCGAGCGTGATGCCGAACCCCTCCCGGGCGAACGCCCGCGCGAACGCCCTGCCCCACCCGACGTCC
>JANXVR010000231.1 GCA_025351565.1 Actinomycetes bacterium | reverse complement strand
GGCGGTGGGGTCGAAGGGGTCGACCACAGCCAATGCGTGAAGCACCTCGCCGGGGTCGAGCGCTTCGGTCGTGTCCAGGAGTCCGTCAAGTCCGTCGCCGACCTTCACCCGCGAGACGTCCGATACCCCGAGATCCGTTGCTCCCTCTTGCACCGGGACAGACAAGACACCGCCTCGATCTGATTCCCACGGCGGGGGGTCCGCCCGCTCCGAAACGAGACGCCACGAAAGCGCGAAGTTCTAGGGCCTCAGGAAGCAGGTCCCGGGCGGATCAAGGCTCTCAAGGCCGTTAGGCAGCCAGGTACCGGCGTAGGGGCAGCCTCGGGAAACGGGCGACCGTACGTCGGAGCGACGTGACGCTGTACGCCAATCGCGTAAATGACCGCGCCGACGTAGACGACGAATCACGCGACCCCTGCCCGCACGCCGATCGTCACGAGTGGTCACAAACCCCCGGGCCTCCATGCACTAGACCACCGTCGGGCGTTGTCGCATGTCGCTCCGGTCGGGCACGAGGGCCGGATCCCTCGACTCGAACCACAGTCGGGTCCCGTTCACGTCGACATGCATCGACCGGACTCTCGATCCGAGGTCGTCATCCGCTGTTCACGCCTCCACGCGGGGAAGTCCCCATAGCATCTCGTAGAGGATCCCCGGCCGGCCAGCCTCGTCGAACGCACCGAAGGTCATCGTCGGGTTGTCGGGATCACTCGCGTTCACCAGGAAGGTGCGCTCGTCGAGCGGGAACGCCTCTGTTCGGTTCAACCCGCTGTCCATGACCAGTCCACGCTCGGTGACGCTTACTTCGATCCGCCGGTCGGGCCAGGCATACAGGCCGGCATAACGCGCAAGATCGGCCACCGCGCCGGATGGTGGGCTCAGGGTTAGCGGGGGTACGACGATCCCGAACAACCATTGCATCAGATCGATGAACAGGGACCGGTACATCGCACGCCCGGCGTCGCTGTTCGTCACCAGCGCCACGGCCGTGTGGCGCTCCGGCATGAGGCGAAGGAAGGACCGCTCCCCGTCGATGAGACCGTCCCACCCCCACACGTGATTCCCACCCCACTCGAATCGAGCCCAACCAAGACACCAGGCATCCATCCACCCGTAGATCGGAACCTTCGCCTGCACCGTGCGTAGCGTGGCGAGCGACGGATCCTCGAGGTGGACGGCAGCGAAACGGAGCAGATCGGCGACCGTCGTGACCACGCTCGTGCCGGCAGGTGCGTACGCGCGTGCGACCAACGGCTCGACTGGTACAGGGCCACCAGGGGTGATCGCGTGCCCGGTTGCCCGGCCCACCCACCCGTCGTCGACCGTGTAGGTCGTCTCGCGCATCCCCACGTCGGCCAGCTCACGCAGCATCGCGTCCTCCCAAGTGGCGCCCACAACGGTTTCGATCACGCGTCCGAGCGAGCACCAGCCCAGGTTCGTGTAGGACCAGAACGCGGACCTCGGAACGCTAGTGTCGAGTTCGGTGACGAGACGCGAGAGCGCGCCGTCGTCCGCATCGGTTCGATCGGCGAAGCCGAACTCCAGGTCCTCGCGCAATGGGAGCCCTGACCGATTCGCGAGCAGGTCCCGCACGGTCGCGACTTCAGCCCATCCGCCGCGAAGCTCTGGTACGTACCGGCTCACGGGGTCATCGAAAGACAGCCGACCGGCGGTCGCGAGACGCGCGATCACCGTCGCCACCATCGGTTTGGTCAAAGACCCGGCGCTGAAGCGCGTCTCGGGAGTGACGGGTCGTTCGGTGCGTACATCTGCAAGTCCGTGACACACGGTGGTGACCTCTCCGTGGTCGAGCACCCCCAACGCCGCCCCGGGGACCTCGTACCTCGAAGCATGGTCGCGCAGCAGCGTCGAGAGCTCGCCCTCGTTCACCCCGGCGATGGTAGTGCACACCCTCCGCAGTCGCAGGACGCGATTCGTCCCGGTTTCGCGGTCGTCTTGGGAGCTTCTCTTCTCCCTTCGCGGCAAGCACCGCGCCGACGCCGGTGGTCTGGCGCGGTAGCCTTCCGGCGTGCCCGTCCAGCTGGGGGAAGCCCTTTCGCTCGAGGATGTCGTCGCCGTGGCTCGCGGCGTGGACGTGGCGTTCCCGGACGGGTCCCGTTCGAAGGTTGACGCGGCCCGGAAGGTCATCGAGGAGGCCGTTGCCTCGGGCCTGACCGTCTACGGCGTGACAACCGGGTTCGGCGCGCTCGCCGACACGCCGATCGACCCGTCGCAGGCGGCCGAGTTGCAGCACGGGATCGTTCGTTCGCACGCCACCGCGGTCGGGCGCCCGCTGTCTCGCCAGGAGGCGCGCGCGATGCTGCTGCTCCGCGCCCACGTCCTGGCCCTCGGCCACTCCGGTGTCCGCCAGACGGTGATCGATCTCATGGTCCAGATGCTGAACAAGAACGTGATCCCGGTGGTGCCCGAGCAGGGCTCGCTGGGAGCCTCCGGCGATCTGGCTCCCCTCGCGAACCTGGCCCTTCCCCTGATCGGACGCGGCGAGATCCTCTCGGGCGACGACGGCCACGGCACCGAACCGGCTGCGGCCGCCTTCTTGCGCGCGGGCCTGGAGTCATTGACGCTGGCCGCGAAGGAGGGCCTGGCACTCGTGAACGGAACCCAGGGGATGCTCGCGATAGGGATCCTGGCGGCCGAGCGCGCGCGTGTGCTCACGCAGACCGCCGACCTCGTGGCCGCCATGACCATCGAGGCGGCGCTCGGGACCGACGCGCCGTTCGACGAACGCCTCCAGCTGCTCCGTCCGCACCCGGGGCAGGCGGCCAGCGCGTCCAACCTCCGCCGGCTCCTGGCGGGCTCGCCCATCCTGGCGTCGCACCGGGACAGCCCCCATCTGGTGCAGGATGCGTACTCGCTCCGCTGCGCGCCCCAGGTCCACGGGGCCGCGCGCGATGTCCTCGCGTACGTCCGGGGGGTTCTCACCACCGAGGCGAACGCCGTCAGCGACAACCCCATCGTGTTCCCAGAGACCGGCGAGGTACTCTCGGGCGGAAACTTCCACGGCATGCCGGTCGCCGTGGCCCTGGACGCCCTCTGCGCCCCGATCGTGGGCCTGGCCTCCATCAGCGAACGCCGCCTCTACCGGTTGCTCGACCACAAGCAGTCCAACGGCCTGCCCCCGTTCCTGGTGGACGCGAGCGGGCTCAACAGCGGGTTCATGCTGGTCCAGTACACCGCGGCCTCCCTCGTGAGCGAATGCAAATCGCTCGCGCACCCGGCTTCGGTCGACTCCATCCCGTCAAGCGCGGGGCAGGAGGATCACGTGAGCATGGGGATGATCGCCGCCCGCCACGCACGCGAGATCGTCGCGAACGCGGAGATGGTGCTGGCGCTCGAGGCCCTGGGCGCCGCTCAGGCGCTCGATCTTCGGGCGCCGCTGGTTCCGGGGAAGGCCACGTGCGCGGTGCACGACGCCCTCCGCGCGCGCGTGCCGTTCTTCGATCGGGATCGCGAGTTCGGGCCGGACATCGCGGCGGCGGTGGC
>JANXVR010000042.1 GCA_025351565.1 Actinomycetes bacterium | reverse complement strand
CACGTTGTCGAGCTTCAGCCCGACCTCTTCGGAGATGACCTGCGCGCCCGTGAGGACCGCGATGTCCTGGAGCATGGCCTTACGACGATCCCCGAACCCGGGGGCCTTGATCGCGACGGCGCTGAACGTGCCGCGGATCTTGTTGACCACCAGGGTTGCCAGCGCCTCGCCGTCCACGTCCTCGGCGATGATCGCCAGTGGCTTGCCGCCCTGCATGACCTTCTCGAGCACGGGGAGCAGCTCCTGGATCGAGCTGATCTTCTTGTTCACCAAGAGGATGTAGGGCTCCTCGAGTACGGCCTCCATGGACTCCTGATCGGAGATGAAGTACGGCGAGATGTAGCCCTTGTCGAACTGCATGCCCTCGGTGAACTCGAGTTCCATGCCGAACGTGTTGGACTCCTCGACCGTGACCACGCCGTCCTTGCCGACCTTGTCCAAGGCCTCGGCGAGCACGTCGCCGACCGCGGGGTCGGCAGCGGAGATGGAACCGATGTTCGCGATCTCCTCGCGCGTCTCCACGTCCTTGGCCTGCGCCTTGATGGCCTCAACCACGGCGGCGGTCGCCTTCTCGATGCCCCTCTTCAGGATCATCGGGTTGGCACCGGCGGCTACGTTCTTCAGCCCGCCCTTGACCATGGCGCGTGCGAGCACGGTTGCCGTTGTAGTGCCGTCACCGGCAACGTCGTCGGTCTTCGTGGCTACTTCCTTGCAGAGCTGGGCTCCCATGTTCTCCCACGGGTCCTCCAGCTCGATCTCCTTGGCGATGCTCACACCGTCGTTCGTGATGGTGGGAGCGCCCCACTTCTTGTCGAGCACCACGTTCTGACCCTTGGGTCCGAGCGTGATGGCCACAGCATCGGCGAGTTTGTCGACGCCCGCCTCGAGCGAACGGCGAGCCTCCTCACCGAACTTCAGCAGCTTTGATGCCACTGGGTGCCTCCTTCAAGGGTTGAGATGTGTGCTGCGTTACTTGCTGATCACGGCGAGGACATCGCGAGCCGAGAGGATGAGGTACTCATCGCCCTTGACCTTGACCTCGGTGCCGCCGTACTTGGAGTAGATGACCTTGTCGCCGACGGCAACGTCGAGCGGCACACGAGCGCCGTCCTCGAAGCGTCCGGGGCCGACCGCGATGACCTCGCCCTCTTGGGGCTTCTCCTTCGCGGTGTCCGGGATCACCAGGCCAGACGCGGTGGTCTGGTCACCCTCGCTCGCCTTCACGACGATGCGGTCCTCGAGGGGCTTCAAGCTGAAGTTCGCCATCTTCCTTGCCTCCTTGTGGTTCGGTTGCCTGCTCGGTTAGCACTCAAGTGCGACGAGTGCTAACAGGATAGCCGGGAGAGTGCCAGATGGTCAACGAAGGGGGGGATAGGGTAGAGACCGGCCCCGAAAGTGGGACACCCCCTGCCCCTCTGGTCTGCCCCTCTGGTCTGCCCCTCCCGTCCTTCCGTCCGGCCGTCCGTGGCGTTGGTCTCGGGGTTGATCGACCGGTAGAGACCGGCCCCGAAAGTGGGACATCCCCCCCTTACCGTCCGTCCGTCCGTGGCGTTGATCTTTGGTTTGATCGATGGGGTAGAGAGCGCCCCTCAAAGTGGGACCCCGGCCCTGCCCCCCCAACCGTCCATCCACGGCGTTGATCTTTGGTTTGATCGATGGGGTAGAGAGCGCCCAGAGAAGTGGGACTGCTCTCCCTGCAAGCCCGTCTGTCCGTGGCGTTGGTCTTGGTTTTGATTGATGGGTAGAGACCGGCCCTGAAAGGGGACGCCGACCCCTGTCCACTGCCCTGTCCGTCCGTGGCGTTGGTGGCGAGTTTTGATGTCGATGGGTATGGAGCGGCCTTGAAGGTGGGACCGCCCCTGACCTTCCCGTCCGTCCGCGGAGTCGGCGCCGCTCAAAATGACTAAGGACAGAACTTGTACCGCGTTTCCCCCCGGGGCGATGTCAAAGCTGATTGCGGCCAACTCCTCGAAGTAGATCTGGAACCGCGGTCGACGGGCCGGATTGGCCCTGAGATAGTTCCCGACTCCGCGGGCGCCTACCTGGTTACCGGATCGTCGGAGCGCCGCGTAGAGGGCTCCCGCGGTTGGGCACTGGTTCATTCCGGTTACCCCCTTAGGGTTCCGGTGGGCGAGCACGTTGCGGATTGAGATCGCGGCATCGCGCACAGGAGTTGCGCGTCTCAGATCCTGGGGTTGAGGCCCTAGTAGTTAGGCGCCCGTTCATTCCTTCTGGGCCCGACGCTTGGTGCCGTGAGCATGGCGCGGACAGCCGTCTATGGCCCTTGATCGGTCGTCCCGTCGTCCTATCCCGAGCCATAGACAACGATGGTCACCTTCACACCATGCGTGACCTGCGAACCGGAGGAAGGGGCTTGGGAGATCACCGTCCCTATCGGGGGGGGCTGCGCCGGTCCTCGGGGCTGGTAGACCACCGCATAGGTCAGGCCAGATGCGGTCAACGCTTGTTCCGCGGTCTTCACCGGCTTGCCAACGACGCTCGGAACGACAACGGACTTGCTCGAGCAAGACGATGCCGCACCTGTCAACAAGAAGATGGCCACCAGCCAAGCGACACGGAGATGAGGCTTCATCACGAAGCGCCGCGTGTGAAACCCACCCGGCGTCCGCGGTCGAGACTTCGACGTCGGCAAGTTATCCCCCACGCACGCAAGGCTGACCCAACCAACTGGGTCGTCGGAGCCGGGCGTTCCAGTTCAACTCAGCACGCATCGGAGTAGGGGCTGCTGTTCTTCCAGGTTTGAGTGAAGTTCCCATATGAGTCCATCGAGCTGGGCGAGGACAGGACCGTTCCGGTTGAGGTGCAGTTGCTCGTCATGACGTACTTCGTGCTCTTCGTCGAAACGAGTTGATGCGTTGTCTGCGCGGCGCCGAAGTAGCTCTGACTCACGTTCGCGGTCCCGAACTTCGGCAGGCCATGCCCTCCGAGTCGTTCGTTGATGAAGTTCGCCGCGTTGCTGCCGACGTAGGGAGAGGCGTTCGTGAATGTCTGGTAGTGCCCGGTGGTGACGTTCTCAAGGTAGTAGTAGGTCGTCTGGTTCCCTTGGTACTGAAGGTAGACGTAGGCGCTCTGCCCTGGTGAGATGGCGGGTCCTTCGTAGATCGACCCGTTCGGGTAGTCCTCGGTCCAGTACCTGTACTGCGGCGTGTTCATCGAAATCGAATCGACACCGGCTTGGATCAAGCTCGTGACCCCGATGCCATCCCAGAAGGACGCGGTGGGTGCGTCCTGCCAGTTGGTGTAGTTCGAGTTGGCGGGGACCGAGGGCTGAACCCACTGAGACTCCGACCAAGTGAAGGCGGCGTCGCTGTAGTTCGCTCGTGGCGCCACGTATCCGGCCCAAATGCCGGTGTACGCGGTGTGCGTCACGCTCGTGCATATCGGCTGGGGCACCTCATAGTGCTGGGCGGCGTTCACCGCCGTCTGCCAGGCCGTCATGGCGGCCCCGGCATCGGGGCCAGCGGCCGGCCGAGGGGGGAAGCCGTAAGTTTGAAGGTCAGTCGCGCTCGCGGATCCGGGAGCAAATCCCGGGGGCGGCGGAGGAAAGACGGAGAGCGGTGCACAGGGCGACGCGACCGCTCCTGTGAGCACATGGCCGGGCCTTTGCGCGCTCGCCACCGGTGAGAAGGCCATAAGAAGTGCAATGGCGGATAGAAGTGAAATACCGAGCTGGATGCGGCCTCGACGCCTGTGTGTCTCACTCGTCGGCATCGTTCCTCCCCCTTCACAGCATGTAGCCACACTATCCTACAGGCCCCCGCCGGACACAACTCCCCAAGTAGCGTGTTCTCCAAGTAGCGTGTCGCTACCGGCACATGCCGCCAGCATCTGCGGATGTGACGATCCGCCACTCGGACCCAGGAAACGGTGCTGCCACGGGACTTCTCTTCAGCCTTCGACCCTTCTCTTGGCGTCGTCGCTTGGTCCCTTCCCTTCGCTTCATCCTTGCGACGTCTGCCTCCTAGGTGGGGCAGCGCGTACCTCGAACCAGACGCCTGGATGAAGGGGACTCCCCATGGACTTGAGTCGGTTCGCCAATGTCAAGGCGTAGCAATGGTCGCACCCCTCTGAAACCCTGTCGCAACCGGTCACAGGGTTCCAGGTTGCCTCCGTCCATTCGATCGCCGTCCCGATGCTCATGCGTGCCTCCCGTCGCAGACTGTAGCGAGTTCCATAGGTGGCCCCATCAGAGGAGTACACCCCCTGCAGCCTCGACCGTGGTTCATTTCGCCCATGCTTGCCGCCTGCTCCCCGGATACTCCCGGTGCTTCTCGCACCACTTGCGCTGCCTGCCGACCAGCACGGTCCGACAGCCGGGTGCACGGCAGAAGCGAGCGAAAACCTCTTGCTCCACCTGCACGTCCCAGCCTTGGACGCCTTCCTCGTCACGGCGTCGATGCGTCTCCTGCCCGGCGATCCGAAGCTCGGCGATTCGGACCGGTCGCGGCGAAAGCATCCCCCGGGTCGCTTCTTCGCAGGGCCGGCCGTCGCCACCAGAAGTCATCGGTTCGGGATTGGAGAAGTGATCGGTCAGCCATGCGCCCAAGGACTGAACGACCTGAACCTTGCCGCCCCTGGCACGGAGAACGACGATGAGGCGATCCGCCGTTCGCGTTATCCACGTCAGTCCTTTCGGATCTCTCAGCGCAAGATCGCGCCACGTCGCGCGGTCGGGTTCGTAGAACGCGACGAGCCGGGCGCGATGCTTCCCCGCCGATACCGGAACGAGCACCGTTTCGAACGGGCGGATGCCCTCAGGATTCTCGGTCGCGAACTTGAGCGGCCCGAGAGCCCGCCAGTCACCGAGCGCCGACATGACCATCGGCTGGAACACCGGCTCGTCGAGGTCGATCCCGACTGCACCTGCGGGGACGCCGCCATCCGCCAGATCCGGGCCGATACGCCACGCCTCTTCCACGTGGCCGAGGTCGAGTTCCCCGTCACGCCGGAAGTTGGCGAGCGTGCCGAGCACGAACGCAGAGGATTTCGGCGATACCCGTTTCCCCTCCTCCTCGCGGAACAAGACGTACCGCTTCTGCGCGGTCGCGTAGCAGTGAAGACCCGGCGTCCAGAGTTCGCCATCGATCAGGTTCTCGCCCGTCACCTTGAAGACCGACCGGAGAATGCCGGGAGGGTCGACGACCGGCAGCCGATATCCCTCGCCTTCGGGGATGACGTCGTGCGCCGGGATCGAAAGGCATGTCGCTTCGGCAAGCCCCCGGAACCGGTTGAGGATCTCGACGAGCCTCTCGAACGTGATCGTTCCGGCACACTGCGGGATGGGCTCTCCATCTACGCCGCGCCCATCGACCGGGATCTCGTCGCCATCATGAGTGACGAGCACGAACGCAGCGTCCGTATCTGCGAAGGCGATCGAGCCGCCCGCCTGGGCGACGATGAGTTCGAGGAGGGTGAGCATCAGCTCGCACCCGGCCGTCGCCAAGGCCCCCACCGCCGGATCTGCGAGCCAGCCCGGTTCCTCCGCCGTCATCGAGGGCAGGATGCCGAACGGTCCCCACACCGGGTGCGTCCGGTCAGACCGGTTGAACTCGACGGCTTGTCCATAGGCGATCCCATTCCGACCGACCTTCCCCGATCCCGCTAGCCGGTCCATGGCGAGCCGGTTGATCCCGTCGAGCGTTCCGGTCTTCGCCCGAAGCGCCATCTCTGCGATCGCGCTGGCCAGGTCGTTGAACGTATCCCCGCTCCGAGGTCGCATCCGCGCCGGGTCGAAGACGATCCCGCCGGGAAGGGATACCGGGCGGCATCCGGCGACGATCCCCACCGGGCGCCACGTATAGGCACGGAGCACCCGCGGCATCCGACCCGTCATGAGGTAGCTCGCGAGGACGCGAGGACCCATGTGCCAGACGGGGTACCGTCCCCGTTCCACGGATGTCGTCGAGGTCCGGTCCTCCCGCTCACCCGGACCGCGGCCGCGGACTGCGAGCACGTCTGCGTCCGGCTCGACGAGCAGGCAGCAGGTGAGCAGTTCCCACGCCGCGGGGCCGGCAAGGAGTGCCGGGATGTCGAGCATCGCGAGTTCCGCCAGGAAGGCGTCGAGCCCGCGACCGGGAACCAGGAGCCGCTGATCGATCCGCTCCGCTTGGAGCCAGCGGGTCGTCCCCACGAGCGACCCGACGACCGGGTAGGCGGCCGTGCCATCGACGAGGACGCCCGGAACGGCGACCCCGCGGATCATCGTCGCGGACTTGCCGCCAAGGTGCGCAGCCATCGCCGCCGCCTTCCCCATCGGGGACATACCCGGCCGCAAGTACGGGGGCCGCGGTACTGCGAGCTGCGCCACCCGTTTGGCGAGATAGGCGGGGGACGCTCCAGCGTCGAGCGGGATCATCCCGGCCACCGCCGCAGGTCTTCGAGCATCCCGTCATACAAGGCGCATAGCGCGTTCAGCTCGCCGACCAGTCCGGCCGCGCCTTCGCCCCTCGGCCGTTGGATGCCCCACAGGTTGAAGGCCTGCCCCATGGTGAGTGTGTCCTCCCCGGTCAGCATGTAGGCGAGCGTCGAGAGCGATGCGAACCGCCCCCGATACTGATGCCGCCTACCGTCCGGACCGGTCACGAAGTCCACCTCATCGGGGTTGAGCCTGTTGTCGAAACTGACGGTCGCCCTGCCGCCCGAGGACGGGGTGACGCGGATACGCGAACGGTGGAAGTCGGGGCGGACCTTCGTTCCGTCGTCATAGGTCCACAGGGTGAACCGGTAGGAATGGCGCTCGTCATCCACGCGCCAGGCGGCTGACGAGGCGAAGCCCGGGATCGACCAGGCGACGAGCCCCGCGCGGATCTGCGGCCGGTAGCAGGACTGCCAGAGCCCCTCGCGGAGGAAGTCTTCGAGTGAGAGCGGGGGAAGATCCTCAGAGCCGAAGTAGCGGCGGGCATCGCTCGCGCGGATGCCCCGGCCGGAGAACCTCCATTCTGGAGACATGGAGCCGCCGACCAAGCGGGCCGCGCCGAAGGTCAGCGGGCCACCGCCCGGGCGCATCGTCCTAGACGCGACGATGAGTGCGTGATCTGGCCACGGATCATGGTGGGCGGGTGCCGGAGGCCCGGCGCTCGGCCAACCGCGCACGACGGCATCGAGGTGGACCGGTGCCTCGTTCATGCCACAGCCCGGAGCGTCCCAAGACCTGCGAGTTGCAACGCAACCCACGCCGAGACGTTCGCGGCGACCTCGGGGCGGACACCGGGCACGATGACGAGCCGCATGATCCGCTGCGTCTCATCCAAGACCTTGTGGTCGTTGGGGTCGGTCGGGACCCGCGGGGGCTGGTGCTCGCCGATCAGGCTGTGCTGCTCAGCGATGCGCTGCACCTTGCAGCGGTAGCACAGCGGTCGCGACCCCACGCGGCCGAAGGGGATCGGATTGGTGACTCCGCAGTCGATACAGACGACCCCCTTCGGCCATGCCTTCGGGATGCGTGAGATGACCCGCTCGACCCCCAGCAGCGATCGGTTGACCGCGAGGATCTCCTCGGGCGTCGCGGGTTCGATCATCGCCCGCCTCCGGAGAACATCCGCGGGGAGATGACACGTTCCTGCTTCGCCTCATCAGAGCGCGCGAACGAGCGGAAACTCGCGACGTTCGCTTCGGGGCGGACCCGGATGAGCCGTCCGTCATCGCCTATCACGCGGACCTCGCGGTCGAGCCTTCCTAGCGCCCGGGCGAGTTCGGCGTCGCTCATCCGTTTCTCGTTCGCGACGAGCGACCATTGCTTGCCGGACAGAGAACGGGCGTTCCAGGTCGCCCCAGGAGCGAGGTCGAACACGCCGTCCGCTGTGATGATCGGGCCGGCGTCTCCACGGAAGAGTCGCTGCCAGTCCTGGCGGTTCCGGCCCGCGAGATCGTAGAAGTCCTTGTAGTCACTGCCGGATGGAGTACGTCCGAGAACCTGACGCAATGCTTCCCGAGGGTTGGCCGCAACGCGGGTGAGTAGCAGTTCGGATGCCTCGAGTTCCTGCTCATACTTCGCCTGCTTGGAACCGCGCAGGTCGTCGAACTGCTTCACCGTTCGGATGCCGCCGCGACCCAGTGCCATCGCTCATGCCCCCTCGTCAGGAGCGGTGAGCCACCAGTGCCCATCGGCGCCGTCAACGATGCAGAGATCCACGAGATGACCGAGCACTTCGCGGAGCGTGTCGTACTTAAGCGCCTTCCCATGTCCGTCGCGGGCGAGCACGTCATCGATGTCCTGCAGCGACCTACCGCCGCCGCCGAGGAGTCCGAGCGCCGATACAACCCGATCCTCGATCCAGCCCAGGCCGCTGTTTGCTTGACCCTCCCCGAGCACGACCGAGACCCCGTAGTCGAGCGGAGACGCAAGGTTCCCTGGGTCCTTGGATCCAAGAGAGAAGGTGGTCGAGAACTCCATCTCTGGCACGTCTCGCGCCGTGAGGGACCAGTTGACAGTCGCCTTCGTCGTGCCAGCGGCCACGCCGTTGGCCCCGCGGGTACCCAGGAGCGCGGCGCTCGTCCATTCAGCCGGCCCGGCACCTGTGAGCCGGTGAACGCCCGAGCCCTCCTTCGCGTTGAAATGGTGGGTGACGACGACCGCGGCCTCATTTGCCTGCGCGAGCTCAGACAGCACCCGCAGCGCTCCTGCGAACTCTGAGAGTTGGGCGGTCTTCACCCCTTGCAGTCCCGCATAGATCGAGTCGTAGGCGATGAGTACGGGGCCGCTTTCCCGCACAGCAGCCTTCAGATCTTCGATGTCGCGGGCGTCGGTCAGCGAAAGGCCTCGCGTCCTCACGTAGGCGATGTCTAGATCCGATGGGCTTCCACCGATCGATGCAAGGATGGCCATGACCCGGCGGAGTAAGCCGTGCACGCCGCCTTCGGGTGAGACCAACACGACGGGACCAGGACGGTGCACTGTGAATGTGTCGAGCCACGGCGCGCCCGTGCTCACCGCCACGGCGAGGTGGGCGAGCATGAACGACTTGAAGCATTTCGGTTCAGCTCCGATCATCCCCAACGCATCCGTCGTGAAGATCGGCGCGACCAGCCAGGCGAGATCAGGTAACCCAGCGGTCAGGAGGTCTGACAGACGGGTGAATCCATGCGAGGGCTGGGAGGCGGCTTCTGCCCCCGATGCCCACACGACGCTCCGCTCGTTGTCAGACACAGGGACACGTTAGGTTCGGGCTCCTGAGCGAAGTGCGCGCTCTGACGGTCCGGTCTTAAGTGGTTGCATCGCGCACCCGCCAGCGCCACGCGGGATCAAGGACGTAGAGGAACCGATGCTTGCCAGGAACTACGACCCTCTTGGCCGGGATACCGGTCCGCCGCAGATGCGCGATGTCGTTCGATCCATACTTGGACGAGACGCTCCGAGAGTTGTGGGTGCGACCGTCGGCGAGGACGACGTAGCGCTCATCCGCAGTAAGCCCGAGATAGGTCCACCCGCTCGCCCTGTAGACGATGCCCGCATGCCCCGCACCGGGATCGGCGTAGGAGACAACTGCCTTGTACCGGCCATCCCGACGCAGATCCCGAAGGATGATGCCGAGCACCCGGGACTCTGCGTTCCGCGGGATCTCGTCCGCGAGCCAGAGACGAGCCAGTGTCACGACGTCAGCCGGCCTGGCGCCCGAAAGGACCCGGTAGGCGTTCCGTCCCCCCGGTGTGAGGATCACCGCGCCGACCAGTCGGTTATCGAGGAAGACGCCGAAGGCGAGCGATGCCGCCGCCGGTACCGAATGCAGGTAGTGGTTGCGGGTGATCAGGTCAGCGATATCGGCCAACCCAACCCTTCTCACCTGAAGGTCTTTCAAGATGGAGCCCGGAGGTCGGACTTGCACCGCCCTCTCCGCGGTGGTGTCCGCGGCGTCCTGCTGCCTAGACGATCCGGGCATGATGACCTCACTCCTCGGCGCCATGGGCGGCGAGAACGTCGAGGAGTCGGCCCGCATCCTCATCGAGTGATCCGATCAGCTCCTGCGCGCCCTCTTGCCCGAGGACGAGGTCAAGCGCCCCCACCGCTTCAGCAGGGTCCGCGAGTAGATCTCCTTGGTCGGCGAGGGAGACGGCGAGTCGGCGCAGGTAGTTGGTGATCTGCTTCTGACGAACACGTGCTTTCGAGGAGAAGACCTTCGCGCCGAGTTCCCCAAGGGCCTCACCCACTGTCGTGGCCGGAAGCTCGCCCGGACGCCGGGTTGCCGGATAGCTGTAGGACTGGTCCCCGCGGGTGACTGTCCGGTCGCTCGGGGAGATCCGCGCGTCAGTTTCCATCTGTTCGCGAAGGGATGCGATCGTCGTTGGCGCGAGACCGGATCGGCGCGATACCTCCAGATTGGAGGACTCCGGATCGCGGAGAAGTAGGTGTTCGGCGAAGGCGCGCCGATCGGAGAGGGTGAGCGCCATCCCGTGAGAAGCGTTCGCTTCGAACGCCATCGCATAGAGATCGGTATCGGCGGCCTCATCGACGATCCGCACGCCGATGGTGTCCTTCCCGGCGTTCTGGTGAGCCGCGATCGTGTGGTGACCGTCGAGCGGGATGATCTGCTTGCCCCTGCGGACACAGGTAGGGGGAGGCAATGCCTCAAGGGCTTCCTCGAGGGCCCGAACATGCTCGGCGTCAAGACCGGACACCCGAACCTGTAGATCCGGGTCGATCGCCAGGGACGCGATCTTGACCTCGACCGTCTCAACTCCTTCGGCGTTCGCCATGTCGCAGCCTCCTCTTAGAGTGGTCAGCTACAGATTGGCAATCCCAAGGGAGCTGTGGTGCGCGTTCGCGCCGTCTGGTCTAGAATCTCCATGTGCCTACCCAAGCGTCGCCCTACAGCGAGGCCGAAAGGGATCTGTCGGCTCGTGCCGTGGCCGCAGGCGTGAAGGACATGACTCCCAGCAAGGTGAAGCGTTGGCGCGGCGCCGGGATCATCGGCGAGCCAGAGCGGTCCTACCCCGGGCGCGCAGCAGGTGGAGGATCAGGATCGATCTATGGACCGGAAGCGTTAGAGCGGATCGTCATCGCGGATCCGATCGTCAAAGCAACCAGCACGCTCAACGAAGCTGTGCTCGTCCTCTTCTGGCGAGGACATCCGGTCGAGGATCGGGCCGTACGGGCCGCGTATATGAAAGGCTTCCAAGACCTCTTCAAGCTCATCACGACACGAACCGTCCGCGCGGTGGGCTCACGCAGCAGCCGGGCGGTGGCCGACTTCGTGGGATCGCGAGGACGAAGAACAGCCCATCGGAACCCGCGGTTACGGGAATGGCGCGAGCGATTGCCCGGCACGATGCGAGAGCGGGGGGCTGCTCTCGATCGCCTCCTACAGGACCTCACGCTGACACTTCTCGATGATGAGGATGGACCAAAAGGGCCGACGCCCGAACTCGTGCAGGCATCTGGGATGGGCGAGGCGATGACGGAGCGGTTGGGTGAGATCGGCCCAATCGTCCCCTCGTTCCCCGACGAACACGTCCGCGCGATCTTCCGGGCATTCGCGGTGCCATCCCTTTCCGGCCTCATCTCCGGACGCCCCTTCGCAGAGTTGGAGGGCGCGCGCGATGACATGAAACTCACGCTTCACTACTTCGAAACCTTCGCCCACGTGGTGCGCCGAGTCTTCCCGTCGCGATGGGCGTTCGGATTCGGACTCGTCGCCGACGGCGCTCGAACGGTGGACGAGCCGCTCCTCCCGCTCATCCTCGTTCCGGGGATGTTGCTCGTGCGAGAGATGTTCCCCGGTCCCGAGATCGACCAGAGCCTCGACCTCTATAGATCGGAGATGCCGCGGGTGGAGGCGCAACGGCGGCTGCTTGACGCGCTCGACAGCGCGGCCCCCGACGTGATGGCCAAGGTGAAGGGACTTGGTCCAACCGGGTTCTTAGGACTCACGGGACAAGAGAACGCAAGGCTCAGCAAGCCCCTCCGCTCATGGCACGACGCGAACCCAGAAGACGCGCTCCTCATCCTGGGCGATCCACCAGGACTTCCGCCGTGACATCAGAATGCCCCCGCGGCGTTGGAGCGCCCGGGGGCTTGGCATAGAAAGGAGTACTTTCCATGCAACGACACGATAGCGAACCGCCGGGCTTGGACGAGCCATTCGGACCGGACCCACTTCGCCCCTCCCGGGCAGGCGTCGTTTGCATCGAGGGCTACGGGCTCCGCCTTCAGGTCAGACGCGGGATGCTGGAAGTATCCGACGATGCTGGCCCGAACGGTCGTCGCGCCACGTTCGCCCGATCGTCCGCGAGAGGGATGCGGTTCGTCCTGCTCGGCCGTGGCGGGTCGGTCACGATCGAAGCCATGCGTTGGCTGGCCGATACGAGCGCGGCCTTCACTGTGATCGACGCGGCCGCTGGCCGGGTCGTCGCGAGTTCAGGCGCGATCGAGACCGACCTCCCACGACTTCGGCGATTGCAGGCCCTCGCGCCCGAACGACCTGTCGGATTGGAGGTCTCCCGCCTCCTACTGGGGGCGAAGGTGCAGGGTCAGCTGTCGGTCCTCCGCGAATCGTTCCCCGACGCCGGACCCGGTGCCGCATCCCTCGAAGCATCGCTCCAGGAGATCACGACGGCCGAGGTCATCGACGAACTTCGGATCGCGGAAGCCCGCGCTGCTGCCGCATATTGGGGCGCGTGGATGGGGACCGAACTCCGCTACGTCCGCAGAGATGAGCCACGTATCCCCAAGCACTGGCGGGACTTCGCAGGGCGTGGATCACCGATGGCCGGGGGGCCGAGGCTGGCAGGGAGCCCGGTGAATGCACTCTTGAACCTCTGCTACGCGCTTGGCGAGATCGAGACTCGGCACGCGTTGCTCACGGTCGGACTGGATCCCGGTGTTGGAATCGTGCACGCCGATCAGCGGTCCCGCGACAACTTCGGCCTCGACGTGCTGGAGGCGATCAGACCGGACATCGACCTCTATGTCCTCAAGTTGGCCCGCGAACGGATGTTCGCGAAGGCAGACTTTTACGAGACGACCAGGGGCGTCTTCCGGGTGGGCCGCGACCTGGCCCGGTCCCTCGCCGACACGTTGCCGATGTGGCGTCGCGCCGTGGCCCCGATCGTCGAAGAGGTGGCGCGGATGATCGGAGATTCATCCGAGAAGCCGGTCAGGATCTCTACGAAGCTCACACGGGCTGCGCGGAGCGGAGGACGTGATGGGCTCCGTCGCCACCCCCGGCGGATGCCGGGCCTGCTGCCTCCGCCGTTGCCGAACGGCTGCCGGAACTGCGGACTGGTCCTGGAAGATCGCACCCGCTTGTATTGCGACGAATGCTTGCCGGAGTTCAACGCCGAACGTCTGGCCAGGTTTCAGGAGTCAGGCCCAGATGCCCTTACGCGGATGCGGGCTGGAGGAGACGAGCCGATGCTCCGACCTGATGCGAGGGCGAAGCTCAGCGAGTCGATGTCGCGGCGCGGGCTCGATGTCGCCGCCTGGGACCGCGAGCACGGCGAGCGCCCAGATCCCGAGGTATTCCGACAGAAGATCCTGCCGGGCTTGCAAGCGGTTCCCCTGGCGCGGATCGTCGTCCGGACTGGATTGTCACTCCGGTATGCGTCGCTCATCCGGCGCGGAGAGAGGGTGCCGCACCCGATGCATTGGGAGGCGCTGCGCGACCTGGCTGTTCCAGGAGAGTAGACCGCGAGGCGCGAACCGCATCCGACATGTGGTTGGACCCACAAGGAGTTCCTCGCGGGCCTTGCCCCGAGCGGGGGGTCGCCGCCCGGGAAGTCCTGCGGAGGGGCCGGATTCAAGGCGGCGCGCCGTTTCCTCCTCCGTCCGCAGCCTGCTTGACTTGCTTGCATGGCGGACGCGCCGCTTCGCGGAAACGGGAAAGGGACCGTATCCACTGAACCTTGACATCGGAACGATGGGTGACTTTACTCGCTCACATGCGGGCGATGAATGGCGTGCCCCCGTTCCTGTTGGCAGCACTTGTGGCGTGCACCGGCGCGACAGCGAGCCGAGTTTCACCACCAGTCGGGTCGGGTGGGGCGACCACGTGCGGCCCGGCGGCAATGCTTGGAACCGACCAGACGCTCGGCGACCCGGCGGTCGAGCTGGGGCCGATTTGGTTGGTCGGGTTCACGCGTTCGTCCGGTCCCGCTGTCATCGCCTTGGAGGCCGGCGGCCTCACCAAGGTGCTTATCCGACCCTCGCACGTCCCTGGAGAAACGGTCGCGTTGCGGGGACAGGATTGCTCATCAGGTCGGGCACTTCGATTCTGCTATGGCCCTTCGCGCAGCGCCTGCCGTGACAAGGGTGCCGGCGTCACCGTACAGAAGGTCGATCTCACGGGGCTGGACGACACCGGCTACATACTGTTCCCGGGTGTCGGCGACTACCGCCTCTGGGTTACGCTGAGCGCCCAGCAACTAGGGGGGGCCGTCGTGGATGTCCGGGCGCCGGCAGCCTGACAAAACCCCGGAGCCAAGATGGCCTCCAACCCCGGAAACGCATGAAGTCCGAATGATCGAGGTGCGGCCAACGTAGGTGGCCGGATCAAGAGAGAGGCCTCCTGTGGGGAGAGGAGGAAGAAACGACGGCCGCCCTATGTTGTGCCGTGACCTTCCTGAACAGTTGGTCATGAAATCCGGAGAAGTTCACCGAAGGTCACAGCCGCACCGAGAAGCACCAGTAACCTGTTCGGGTTAGAGGGGCAGGGGGTGTCCCACTTTCGGGGCCGGTCTCTACCCTATCCCGTCAACGAGGGGTCAGGGATAGGAAGGGGCGGGGGCCTGAAAGTGGTACATCCCAGGTCCTAATGGGTCGAAGAGTGATTTGACCGGGAGCCGCGTCTTCGCGTTTGGGTCAGACTCTCGGATCGTGTTTGGGCACCGGACCCGGGATGGATGGCAGAAGTCGCCATGACTCTATCCCCGCTCGTTCGCCGGTCCAGCCCGATGAACGGTCGGCGCCCTTGGCTCAGCGACGACCTTGACCTTGTGCCCACCCTTGCCATCGAGTTGCGCGACCCTCGTACGGCGAGGTACTATGTCTGGCATGGTAGGCACGGTAGGCACACATCCTGACCGCCAGATCGCCGAACTTCGACGGGGCGTGCTCGAGTACTGCGTGATGGCGCTGCTTCAGGGCGAGGAGCGCTACGGATTCGACCTCGTCCGCGAACTCGCGACATGGGAAGGGATGAAGACCGGCGAGGGGACCTTGTATCCGCTGCTTGGACGGCTGCGGCGCGACGGGCTGCTGGAAAGTCGGTGGCATGAATCCCCGAGCGGGCCCCCTCGCCGATACTACCGCCTGACCGAGCAGGGGCGCGATGCCCTGGCGCGGTTCCGCCTCGAGTGGGCACGGTTCGCCGGCGCCGTCGGCGACATGTTGGGAAGGAAGCCATGATGGGAACGCGGACGGTGGGCTCCTACTTCGATCGCCTCGACAGGGAGCTGTCCGACCTGCCGTCGGCGCGGCGCCACGAACTGCTCGAAGAGCTCCGTAACCACGTCGAGGACGCCCTGGCCACGACCTCCGATCCGAGCGAGTCCGACGTCCGCAACGTGCTCGAGCAGCTCGGCGAACCCGCCGACATCGCTGAGGAGGCCAGGCAGCGCTTTGGGATCACCCGCACGAGGCCGACGTGGCGGGAGTGGACGGCCGTCATGTTGTTCGCGACCGTGCCCTTGATGATGCAGGTGTTTCTCCTCGCAGCAGCTCTGGCCTGGGTCATCATGATTGTACTCGTGGTGACCTCCCGCGTTTGGACTGCAAGAGACAAGACGATCGGGGTCCTGGCCCTCCCTTCCACGGAGATCGTGATCCTCCTGTGGCTCCGGGCAGAGGGCCACGCAGGGATCGTCCCGATCGCGTTGACGCTGTTCGGCATCCCCCTGGTCTGCGCCGTGTACCTCGGCTATCGGTTGCGGCACTGATAGGGACGGTTTCCCGGTGGGCGCTGAGGGGCTCGAACCCCCGTCCTTCGCATCGTAAGGGCGAACGAAAGGGTCTGCCCCAGGCTTGGTTGCGCTCTGATGTGTGAGGATTCGTCCTCACCGAAAGGAGCAGCACCATGCCCAAAGCATTTCCCTTGGAGTTCCGCCGTGACGTCGTCGCGGTCGCCCGCCGCCACGAGGCTCCGATGTCCCGCATCGCCAAGGACTTCGGCATCTCCGAAGGCTGCTTGCACCGCTGGGTGAAGCGCGCCGAGATCGAAGACGGCGAGCGGGAGGGCTTGACGCTTGCTGAAGAGGCCGAGATCAGGGCGCTTCGCAAACGCAACAAGCTGTTGGAACAAGAGAACGAGGTCCTACGCAGGGCCGCGATCTACCTTGGTCAGGGGCTCAACCCAAAATGATCCACCCGTTGGTCCGTGACCTTGCCGCCGATGGGATCCCCATCACGGTGACCTGCGGGATCTTGGGCTTCACGCCCCAGGCCTACCGGAAGTGGAGGGCAGCTCCCGTCTCCAAGCGCGACTGGGACGATGCGCACCTGGTCGACGCTGCGTTGCAGATCCACGCCGATGACCCCGAGTTCGGCTACCGCTTCATCGCCGACGAGCTGCGGGCCGAGCGCGGCATCATCGCCAGCGAGAACCGCGTGGCGCGTCTGTGCAGCTCACACGGCATCTTCTCGGTGCTTGCGAAGAAGCGCCGACGCGCTGGGCCCAGGCCAGGTCCCGCCGTGCACGAGGATCTGGTGCGGCGCCGGTTCACCGCGGAGCGTCCGAACGTGTTGTGGCTTACCGACATCACCGAGCATCGGACCGAGGAGGGCAAGCTCTACCTGTGTGCGATCAAGGACGCCTGTTCCAACCGGATCGTCGGCTACTCGATCGACTCGCGCATGAAGGCGTCCCTCGCGGTCGCTGCGCTCCGCAACGCCACGGCGCTTCGGGGATGCACCGGCACGGTGGTTCATTCGGACCGCGGCAGTCAAGGCGGATTCAAGTGGTCCTCGCAACACCTCGAGCGTGGAGGTGTTGATGGGAAGACCTACGGGTTGGATGAAGGACTTGACGGG
>JANXVR010000017.1 GCA_025351565.1 Actinomycetes bacterium | reverse complement strand
GGCCGAACGCGGCCTCGGCAACCGGGATGACGCCTACAAGCTGGCAACCCGCGACGTGCCGCTGCGGCGCGCCGGCACCGCCGAGGAGATGGCCGCGTGCTGCCTGTTCCTGGCCTCGGACGAGTCCTCGATCGTGACCGGCACCTCGCTGGTCGCCGACGGCGGCGGCACCGCCGTCGAACTCACCAGCCGGATGTTCGCAGAGCGCTAGCCGCCGAGGGCGCTGCAGAGAGCTTCGAAGTTCCCGTCCAGCCAGTCGTGAGCGCCCCCACGGGACACGAGCTCTCCGTCCGAAAACACCGCGCGTCCGACGTCATGGAGCAGGACGCCATAGCCGGGCGAGGTCAGATGGAACCACAGGCCGACGCGGACGAACGTGTATTGGGCATCGACTGAGATCTGATAGGCGTCCCAGCCGGACAACCAGACTCCGGTATGGGTGTTGGTCACCGTGAGGGTCTCGCGGATGCGGTCGCGCTGGCTAACGAAGTTGCCTGCGGCATCCGTGAAGATCGTGCCGTAGCCGGTTCCCACCCATTCGAACCGGGTTGGGAACCCGCAGATACCCGATGTGGTGAACGACTCGTCATAGCTCACCCGACGATCACCGGCTTCACTCCGATCATCGGGAAAGTGAACACGACCGTCACGATCACGGGAACACACTTCGTCGGGGTGACCGCCGTCGCCTTCAACGGCACGAAAGCGACGACCTTCTCGATCGAGCACGATACGAAGATCACCGCGAAGGTGCCCAAGGGCGCACTCACCGGCGCCGTTTCCGTAAGCAAGCCGAGTGGCACCGCAACGGGTGGCACGTTCATCGTGAAGCCGGTCATCTCGAAGTTCACCCCGATCACCGGACCGGTCGGGACCGTCGTCACGATCACCGGAACGGCGTTCACCGGCGCCACCAGCGTGATGTTCAACACGACCGCCGCCGTACCGACGTCGGTGAGCTACTCCAAGATCGTTGTCCCCGTTCCGGCGGGAGCGACAACGGGGAAGATCTTCGTCACGACGCCCTCCGGCACCGCTGCGTCGGTCGCCGTATTCACCGTCGCCTGACGAGCGACCCTGTGGACCCCGGATCCTGTTCCTTTGCGCCTCGGGCCTGCATCTCGGGCTCCACCGGCGACTCACTCCGAAGCTTGGACCTTGGGGCTTCCTCGCGTCGCAGATCTGACCTCCGATGCGACTGGTGAGGTTCGGGAATTCACCATCAAGGGGTGGAATCCATCCGAAATCCGGTATCGCTGAAGTAGCAACGAGCTTTGACGGACCCGGCAGCCCCGGGTAGCCTCGAAGCCGAGGGCTCCGGTTGACGGAGCCATTCGCTTAGACGGCACACTCGTTCTCAGGAGGCGTATGACCGGGAAGCGCTCGAAGAACCTGCGGCTCCTCCTGGCCGCGCTCATCGTGCTCCCCGGGATCCTTTCTTCAGTCGGCACCTCCTACGCTGCTCCAACCAAAACCCAGGTTGAGGCCGCGAAGCAGAAGCTCGATGCACTCAACCACCAGGCTGAGATCCTCTCCGAGCAGCTCAACACTGCGACCGTCCAGCGGAACGTCCTTCGCGCACAGCAAGCCGCAGCGAAGAACGCCATGGATACCGCGCAGGCAGCCGCGGACGCCGCCCGCGCCGACCTGAACGCCCGGGAGACGGCCGCGTATACCTCCCAGGGCTCCCAGCTCGGTGGACTCCTCGGGTCACAGTCCTTCGCTGATTTCTCCGACCGGATCGCCTATATGAGCGCCATCGCCGGCCATGACGCGGACCTTGCCACGCAGTATCAGGCGTCGCAGATCCAAGCCGACGCGGCGCGCCAGACCTATGCCGGCGCTGCGGCCGAGGCAAGCAAGCAAGTGAAGATCATCACCGACCGTACGGCAGCATTGATCGCCGCGGCGGCAAAGGCCAAGCAGTACTACACCCAGATCTACGGTTCTTGGCATGCGGCGCAGGTCGCTGCGCGGAAGGCCCAAGCGGCGGCGGCCGCGATTGCACAACCCAGCCCTACAGCCGGTAGCTCTGGTGGCACCACGAGTACGGGCGGCCCTCTACCCCCGCCACCTCCTGCCAACGCGGGGGCGGGGGCGATCGCCATCGCGGCTGCCAAGACCGTGATCGGTACCCAATACGTCTGGGGAGGGGCTTCTCCGAGCGGGTTCGACTGTTCTGGCCTCGTACTGTGGGCCTACGCGCACGCGGGCATCAGCCTCCCGCATTCAAGCTCGATGATGGCTGCCATGCTCCCCCACGTCTCCCGGGCCGATCTGCTCCCAGGCGACCTCGTCTTCTTCGATACGCCCGTGAGCCACGTCGGCATCTACGTCGGTGGCGGGATGATGATCGATACG
>JANXVR010000277.1 GCA_025351565.1 Actinomycetes bacterium | reverse complement strand
GTACTAGCCGCGGTCGCACGGTGCGATCGGCATATCTCGATCCGCTCAGGCCACGGGGTCGGCAAGACCGCACTCCTCGCGTGGGTGTCGATCTGGTGGCTCGTCACGCGCTGGCCGCAGAAAACGGTCTGCACCGCCGCGACCGGCCCGCAGTTGTTCGACGCCTTGGCCGCCGAAGTGAAGATCTGGATGTCGCACCTGCCGTCCGCGATCCAGGGGTGCTTCATCGTGCAGACGGAGAGTGTGGCCGCCGTCGCCACCGCGGCCCACCCTGCGGCGGCGGAACAGAGCTTCATCAGTTTCCGCACCAGTCGCGCCGAGACGCCGGAAGCGATGGCCGGTGTCCACGCGGACTACGTGTTGCTCATCGTGGATGAAGCGTCTGGCGTCCCCGAGGCCGTGTACGAGTCCGGGGCCGGCTCCATGTCGGGCCCGAACGCGATCACGATCCTGGCGGGGAATCCGGTCCGTGGCAGCGGCAAGTTCTACGATACCCACCACAAGTTGCGCCACCGCTGGACGACGTTCGTGGTCAACGCCGAGGAAGTCGCGCGGGCGAAGAATATCGTGGACGAGATCGCCGGCGACTACGGCGTGGAGTCCAACGCCTACCGCGTCCGCGTACTCGGCGAGTTCCCGAAGTCCGAGGACGACAAGATCATCCCCTTCGAGTGGCTGGAAGCGGCCACAGATCGCGACATCGTACCGATGCCCACGATGCGGTCCATTTGGGGCGTGGACTGCGCCCGGTTCGGATCGGACCGCTCAGCGCTCGCCATCCGCCAGGGGAACGTCCTCGTCAAGCCCGTCCAGTCGTGGTCGAAGCTCGACACGATGGAGCTCGCGGGCCGCATCTACCACGAGTGGAATAGCACGCTCCCCTCCTTCCGGCCCAGCGACATCTGCGTGGACGCGATCGGACTGGGGGCCGGCGTGGCGGACCGCCTCCACGAGCTCGGCATGCCCGCCCGTGCGATCAACGTGTCGGAGTCGGCCGCGTTGAGTGGGCGGTACGTGCGGCTGCGCGACGAGCTGTGGTGGAAGGCGCGCGAATGGTTCGAGCAGAAAACCTGCACGATTGCGGGGCAGGACGCAGACCACAAGACGTGGCGCGACGAGCGGTTGGCGGCGGAGCTCTCGGACGTGAAGTACAGTTTCCAGTCCAACGACAAGCTGAAGATCGAAGCGAAGGACGACATCAAGAAGCGCACGTCCGGTGGTCGGTCGCCGGACATCGCGGATGCGTTCGTGCTGACGTTCGCGGGTATCGCCACGAGTGCCACGTATGGCTCGAGCAATAGCCCGAGCTGGAACCAGCCGCTCCACCGCCACCTCGGGATCGCCTAATGGCCAAGCCCTTCGCAGACGCGAAGCCCCGCAAGGGACGCACCAGCCGCAGCAGGATGCGCACGCCGAACGATCCCACGGCGGGCACGGGCGGCACGCCCTACGACAACGCGCCGCGCGTCGTCCCCTACGGCGTGGATACGACGGGGAAGCGGAAGCAGGCGCAGGGGAAGAAGGGAATGTCGGACGGGGAGTTCCAGGAGAACTTCACGAATCTGATGCAGGATGCGGTCCTGTACACGGACACCGAGCTGTCGCCCGCCCGCGCGGTCGCCACGGACTATTACATGGGGCGGCCCTTTGGTAACGAGAAGGAAGGCCGATCGCAGGCGATCCTGACCGAAGTGCGCGACGGCGTGCTGGCAGTCCTGCCGGGCCTCGTGGAGATCCTGTTCGCGCCGCAGAAGGTAGTGGAGTTCAAGCCGAAGCGCGCCGACCAGATCGAACAGGCGAAGCAGGCCACGGACTACGTGCAGTACGTCTTCATGGAGCAGAACCCCGGCTTCCTCCTCACCCATTCGATGCTGAAGGATGGATTGGTGCGGAAGATGGGCGTGGTCAAGTGGGGCTGGGATACGTCCGTGTGCATCGAGAGCCACACCCTCGAGCACGTGACGCAGGACGAGTTGGACGCGCTGACCGATGATCCCGACATCACGATCACCCGGTACTACGAGGAGTCGGACCCCAGCGATCTGTACGCGGGGATCCCCGACTACGGCGAGCCGGACGCGGACGCAGACGACGCGCCGAGTGGCATCCAGCACCCCTTGCAACTGCCGCCCGGCGCGCCACCTTCCGGGCCGCCCATGGGCCCCACAGGCGGCCCGTCGAACCCGATGCAGGCCATCGCCTCGGCGCTCATGGGGATGGTTGGCAATGCGGGCGGCGCGGGCGGGGCCGGTGCGCCGGGGGCCGGTCCGCCGGGGATGGGCATGATGCCACCGATGATGGGAGCACCGCCCGCTCCGCCGCCTCCGCCCGCGCCGCCTACACTCTTTACGGTCGATCTGACATGGAAGCGGACGAATGGACGGGCGCGCACGTGGTGTCTCCCGCCGGAGGAGTTCGTGTTCAGCCGCGAGGCGCGCTCGATCGACGATGCGCTCCTGGTCGCCCACCGCACCGAAAAGACGCGGAGCGAGATGATCGCGCTTGGGGTGTCGCCAGACTTCATCGATGCGCACGGCGGCCTCGAGGATATGACGATCCAGGCGAAGCCCGAACAGGTGGCGCGCCAGGTGGGGATCGGTAACGCGCAGTTACAGGACGCACCATCCGGCGAGGAGAACCGCCGCTCCGCGTACTGCGAGGCGTACTTCCGGTCGGATAAGAACGGGGATGGGATCGCCGAGCTCCGGCGCGTGGTCGCCATCGGGCCGACGTGGGCGGTCTGGAAGGACACGGCGACGGCGAGCGCGCCGTTCGCGCTGTTCTGCCCGGACCCTGAGCCGCATACCATCCTCGGCCTGTCGTGGTACGACCGACTGGCGGATATGCAGCTCATCAAGTCATCGCTACTCCGCGCCACGCTCGATTCTGCGGCGGCCTCGATCTTCCCCCGGACCTGGTTCGTTGAGGGGCAGGCGAACGTCACCGACATCCTCAACACGGAGA
>JANXVR010000276.1 GCA_025351565.1 Actinomycetes bacterium | reverse complement strand
GCCGATCACCGAGGTCGAGAAGATCTGGATGGATGGTGAGCTCGTGGACTGGCGGAACGCCACCGTCCACGTGCTCAGCCACGCCCTGCACTACGGCAGCGGCGTATTCGAAGGCATCCGGGCGTATGAGACCTCTCGCGGGCCCGCCGTGTGGCACCTGGACGAGCACCTCCGGCGTCTCGAGCGAAGCGCGAAGCTGTACCACATGGACCTGCCGTACTCGCACGAGGCGCTCGTCGGAGCCACGAAGGATGTCATCCGTGCGAACGGCCTCAAGGCCTGCTACATCCGCCCGCTCGCGTTCCGCGGCTACGGCGAGATGGGCGTGAACCCCCTCCACGCGCCGATCAACGTCACCATCGCGGTCTGGCCGTGGGGAGCCTACCTGGGCGAGGACGCACTCGAGGTGGGAGTGCGCATCAAGATCAGCAGCTGGCGCCGCAACGGTCAGAACTCGCTTCCGGCCGGTGCCAAGGCGAGCGGCCAGTACATCAACTCGGTGCTTGCCAAGGTGGAGTCGCTGAAGGCCGGCTACGACGAAGCCATCATGCTGAACGAGGCGGGCACCGTCACCGACGGGTCCGGCGAGAACGTGTTCGTCGTGCGTGACGGCATCCTCATCACCCCCCCGACCTCGGCCGGATGTCTGGACGGGATCACCCGGAACACCGTGATCACCCTTGCGCGCGAGCTCGGTTACACGGTGAAAGAGGAGAACCTGGTTCGCACCGATCTCTACAACGCCGATGAGTGCTTCTTCTCGGGTACGGCGGCCGAACTCACCCCCATCCGTGAGGTCGACGATCGCGTGGTCGGCGAAGGACACAGGGGACCCGTCACCAAGGAATTGCAAGGCGCGTTCTTCGCCGCAACCAAGGGCGAGGATCCGCGTCACCCCGACTGGCTGACCTACGTGAACTGAACGGGAGAGACATGTCCGAAGATTCGGAGGCTAGATACCGGCTGCCGCGGTCGGTGATCCCACAGCATTACTCGCTGACGGTCGAACCCGATCTGGAGGCGGCGGCGTTCTCGGGTACCCAGGAGGTGCGGGTCATCGTGGTCGAGCCCGTCACCGAGATCGTCCTCAACGCGCTGGACCTGCAGATGCGGGACGCCTCGCTGACCGCGGCCGACGGGACGGTGGTTGAGGTCGCGAAGATCAGGATGGATCCGGCCGCCGAGCGCGCTCACCTGGAACTCCAGTCTGCGGCGGGGCCGGGCGAGTGGACGCTGAAGGTTGGGTTCAGCGGTGAGTTCAACCGGCAGCTCACGGGGTTCTACCTGTCGACGTACCGGGACCCGTCCGGGGTGGAACGGCGGATCGGTACCACGCACTTCGAGGCCACGGATGCCAGACGCGCCTTCCCCTGCTGGGACGAACCCGACCTCAAGGCATCGTGGGCGATCACCCTCGTGGTTGCGGAAGGGCTCACGGCTGTGTCCAATGGCCCTGAGCTCACCCGGGAGCCGACCGTCGACGGACGGGTCCGCGTCACGTTCGCGGACACGATGATTATGTCGTCCTACCTGGTCGCCTACGTCGTCGGGCCGCTGGAGGCAACGCCCCCGTCGGATGCGCACGGGACGCCCGTCCGGATCGTTCACGTGCCGGGCAAGGGAGGGCTGACGGCGTACTCCCTGGATGCCGCCGTGGCGGCGCTCAACTTCTTCGGTGACTACTACGGCATCCCGTACCCGGAGGCCAAGGTCGACCACATCGCGCTCCCAGATTTCGCGCAGGGCGCTATGGAGAACCTGGGCTGCATCACCTACCGCGAGACCTACCTGCTGATAGACCCGGAGACGGCGACGCAGCAGGAACTCCTGGACGCCGTCGAAACGGTGGCCCACGAGTTAGCGCACATGTGGTTCGGCGATCTGGTCACGATGCGCTGGTGGAACGGCATCTGGCTGAACGAGGCCTTCGCCACCTTCATGTCGATGCTGGCCGTCGATCACCTGCATCCCGAGTGGGAGATCTGGGGCCTGTTCGCGCGTCAACGCGTCAACGCGCTCGAGGTTGATTCGCTGGAGTCCACCCGGCCCATCGAGTACCCGGTGCACTCTCCCGACGATGCCAGCGGGATGTTCGACACGCTCACGTACACGAAAGGGGGCGCGGTCCTGCGGATGCTGCAGCAGTACCTAGGCCCCGACCGGTTCCGCGATGGCATCCGGCGCTACCTGCGAACCCACGCCCACGCGAACACCGAGACGCACGATCTTTGGGACGCGCTCGAGGAGGAGACAGGCGAACCCGTTCGCCGGATCATGGATGCGTGGATCTTCCAGGGCGGGTACCCGCAGATCACGGTGACCCAGGCCGACGGTGTGGCGCACCTCACGCAGGCCCGCTATCGCGCCGACGGCCTCCCGTCGGAGACCACGTGGCCGCTGCCGCTCGCGGTCAGGCAGGGGAACCAGGTACGGTGGATCCTCCTTGAAGCCGAAGGGGCAGACGTGCCGCTCGTCGGCGATGCTCCACTCGTGGTGAATGCCGACGGCGCGAGCTTCGCGCGGGTCTGGTACGCCGACGCCGAACTCCGCGAACGCCTCGCCGCCACCGCGCTGACCGAGCTTTCGCCCATCGAACGCCAGGGCCTCGTGGATGACGCATGGGCGGCCGTGGTCGGCGGGCAGGGGAGCGCGGTTCAGTTCATCGAGCTGGTGCAGGGGTTCAAGGATGAGACCGATCTCACCGTCTGGCAGGCGATCGTCACCGGGCTCGGCTGGTGTGACCGGTTCCTGGAGGGTGCGCCGCGCGACCGATTCCGCGACGCGGTGCGCGAGCTGGTCCGACCCGCGGTCGACCGGCTGGGATGGGAGCCCAAGGACGGCGAGTCCGACCTCACGCGAACCCTTCGGGGAACCTTGGTGCAGACGCTCGCCATCACGGGCGATGACCCCGAGGCACAGGCCCAGGCGCGCGAACTCGAGCGCGAGTCGCGCACCGGAGAGCACGTGGATGCCGCGCTTGCCGCCGCTGCGGTGGAGATCGTCGCGGCCACCGGTGGGCCCGACGACTACGCGGTCTACCGTGCGCTGGCCAAGGAGGCCTCCACGCCGCAGGAGCAGCAGCGCTACCAGAGCGCCCTGGCCCGCTTTCGCGACGATGCTCTCATGGACCAGACCCTGGAGGCGGCGCTCACCGACGCGGTGCGGCCCCAGGACGGGCCGTTCCTCCTCACGCGGTCCATCACGAACCGAGATCAGGGCGCACGCGTCTGGCGCTTCGTCTCGGAGCACTGGGAGCAGGCCAAGGAGAGGTTCGCCGCGTCGAACATGATCTACCTGGCCAGCGGCGTCCGATACGTGACCGACCCCGACCTCGCCGAGGAGATCCAGGCATTCTTCGCGTCGAACCCGATCCCGCAGGCGGCGCTCACCCTGCGACAGATCCTGGAGCGCCAGCGGATCGCCGTCGCGCTGCGGGCGCGTGCAGGCGCCGAGCTGGCCGAGCGTTTCAGCGGCTAGGAACGCCTCCTACTCCGAGAGATCGCCCACCGGGCGCGACTCCGGCACGAACAGCCGGGCGAACGACCACACGATCGCCGCGATCCCGAATCCGGCGAGCCAGACGATCGGCTTCGGCAGCTCGAGCCCGAAGAAGGTCTTCGCGCCGGGGAAGGTGAGGGCCGCCACGAAGAGCCCCGCCATGGACCACACCAACGCCATCCTCCAGCCTTTCAACGGCGCGGCCACGATGGACAGCACGAGCAACCCGATCCACGTGAGGACCATGACGGCGGTCGTACGCGAGCCGGTGAGGCCGACGCCCGTCTCGTCCCTAGCAAGCGCATAGGCCAGGAATGTGGCGATCGCCGCCAAGGCTCCGGTGGGAACGGTGAAGCGAACCACGCGGCCCAGGAACCCGGGGTGGAACCGATGCAGGTTCGGTGCCAGCGCCAGGAAGAACGAAGGGATGCCGATGGTGATGGCGCCGACCAGCGTGAGATGGCGAGGCAGGAACGGGAACGCGAATCCGGCAACTCCCACCGCCAAGGCCAGCAACGTCGCGTATACGGTCTTCGTGAGGTAGAGGGCCGACGTGCGCTCGATGTTGGCGAGAACACGGCGCCCCTCAGCGACCACCGAGGGGAGCGCGACGAACTGTGAGTCCAGGAGCACGAGCTGCGCCACCGCGCGGGTGGCGTCCGAGCCCGACCCCATGGCGATGCCGATGTCGGCATCCTTGAGCGCCAGAGCGTCGTTCACCCCGTCCCCGGTCATCGCGACGACGTGGCCCTGCGCCTGCAAGGCGGCCACCATCTCCCGCTTCTGCTGGGGTGTCACGCGCCCGAACACGCTGGCTGACTCGAGCGCGGCGGCCAGACCGGAGGCGTCATCGGGCAGGGTCCGCGCGTCCACGGGTGCGTCGGCGCCCGCGAGCCCGAGGCTCGCCGCGATCGCGCCCACCGTCCTGGGGTCATCGCCCGAGATGACCTTCACCGTGACGCCCTGTTCGGCGAAGTAGCGGAGTGTATCGGCGGCGTCCGGCCTGACGGTGTCACCCAGGACAAGGAGCGCGACTGGTTCGAGGCCGGGCGGGAGGGCTTCTCCGGTAAGGCCGCCGGGCGCTCGCGCCAGGAGGAGGACGCGGTTCCCCGCTTCGGTCTCTCTCGCAGCGGTGTCTGCCGTGGGCCCGCTGAGGCCGCCGAGCACATCAGCGCCGCCCACCACGTAGCTCCCGTGGGACCCGAACGATGCGGCGCTCCACTTCCGCGCCGACGAGAACGGAACGGCCTCGGTCGGCGTCCACGGCGCGGCTGCTCCGAGCTCTCCCACCTGGTCCACGATCGCGCGCATCGTGGCGTTCGGCGCCGGATCGGCGCCGGCAAGGGCGGCCAGAACTTGGCCCGGCTCCTGCATGTCGCCCATGGGGGTCACGCTCCGGACCCGGAGCTTGCCCTCGGTGAGCGTGCCGGTCTTGTCTATGCAGAGCACGTCGACCCGGGCGAGGCCTTCCACCGCGGGGAGTTCCTGGACCAGGACGCGCCGGCGCGCCAGCCGTACCACCGCCATCGCGAAGGCAACATTGGTGAGCAGAACTAGACCCTCGGGAACCATCGCGACGGTCCCCGCAACCGCAGCCGTCACGGCGGCGCGCCAGTCCTCGTGGTGACGGAGCTGGCTCACGAAGAGCAGCACGGCCGTGGGGGCGATCGCCCAGGTGACCCACCGCAGGATCGTGTCGATGCCGCGGCGCAGTTCCGAATCCACCAAGCAGAATCGGCGCGCCTCGGCGGTGAGCTTCGCGGCGTAGGCCTCCGCACCCACCCTGGTCGCGCGGAACCGTCCCGTTCCCGCGACCACGAACGATCCCGACCGCACCTCGTCGCCCGGCGCCTTGGTCAGCGGATCGGCTTCACCGGTCAGGAGCGACTCGTCGATCTCCAGCCCGTTCGTGCCCAGAACGGTTCCGTCCACCACGATCTGCGAGCCGGGAACCAGCTCCAGCACGTCGTCCTGGACAACGGCGCCGACGGCGATGTCCTTCGCCTCCCCATCTCGCACCACCCGGGCGTGCGGGGCCGTGAGGAGCGTGAGCCGGTCCAGGGTTCGCTTCGCCCGGACTTCCTGAACGATCCCGATGAGCGCGTTGGCCACCAGCACGATCCCGAACAGCCCATCGCGGTAGTTGCGCGTGAGGATGATGAGGACCAGCATCGCGCCCAGCAAAGCGTTGAACCTGGTGAAGATGTTCGCCTGGACGATCTGCCCGACGGTGCGGGTCGGGGTGGGAGGGATGTCGTTGCTGCGGCCGTCCGCGATCCGCTCGGCGACCTCGGCCGAGGACAGTCCTTGGAGCGTGTCGTCCATCCGGCCAGCCTACCCGGGTGGGCGTTGGCGACCGGTGCGGTAGCCTCGGGCGTCATGAAGCTCCTTCGGTTCCACCACCGAGATCGGATCGCCACCGGCATCATCGAGACGGGTTCGGACACCATCCGCGTGCTGGCCGGGACGTTCTTCGAGGATTCGCTGCCTACCGGTGAGGAGGTATCCGTCGATGACGTGCGACTCCTCGCGCCCGTCCTTCCCAGCAAGGTCGTCTGCGTGGGGAAGAACTACGTCGCGCACGTGGCGGAGTTCGGCGGGGAGGTTCCGGAGGAGCCGCTCCTATTCCTCAAGCCCTCGACCGCGGTCATCGGGCCGAACGACCCCATCCAGCTGCTGCCGATCAGCCGGCGCATCGACTACGAGGGCGAGTTGGCGGTGGTGATGGGGCGCCTGGCCCGCGGGGTGCGGGCCGAGGACGCCTCCCGCTACATCCTCGGCTTCACCTGCGCGAACGACGTCACGCTGCGGACCCTGCAGAAGACCGACGGACAGTGGACCCGCGCGAAGGGTTTCGACGGCTCGTGTCCGCTCGGGCCGTGGATCGACACCACGGTCGACCCGAACGATGTCGCCATCGAGACCAGGCTGAACGGCGAGGTGGTTCAGCACGCCACCACCGCGGATATGGTCTTCGGTGTGGGCACCCTCATCGAGTACATCACGACGTTCATGACGCTGTTGCCGGGGGACGTCATCCTCACCGGCACGCCGGAGGGCGTGGGGAAGATCGTCAACGGCGATGTGGTCGAGGTCGAGGTCGACGGCGTCGGGACGCTATCCAACCCGGTGGTCGGACCGTGAGCGCGGTGCGCTGCCGGTTCGCGCCGGCGCCGTCGGGTTCGATCCACGTCGGCAACGCGCGAACGGCGATCTTCAGCTGGCTCTGGGCCAGGCGGAACGGCGGGACGTTCGTGCTCCGGGTCGAGGACACCGACGCCAGTCGCGTGACCGAGGAGGCGTTTCAGGGTGTGCTGGCCGATCTACGGTGGCTCGGTCTGGATTGGGACGAAGGGCCTGAGGCCGGGGGACCGCACGGTCCCTATCGCCAGTCGGAGCGGCTCGAGATCTACGCCCAGAAGGCCGCCGGCCTCATCGCGACCGGGCACGCCTACCGCTGTTACTGCACCCCGGAGGAACTGGAAGCGCGGAACGAGGCCGCGAAGGCGGCCGGGCAGGCGCCCGGCTACGACGGGCGCTGCCGCGCGCTCACGGCGGATGAGCGCGCGGCGTCCGGAGCCGAGAACCGGACAAGCGTGATCCGCTTCCACATGCCCGAACGGGAGTGGGTCATGCAGGACCTGGTCAAGGGTGAGGTTCGCTGGCCGGCGGGTCAGCTCAAGGACTTCGTGCTCGTGCGCTCGGACGGTTCGCCGGTGTTCCTGCTCGCGGTTGCGGTCGACGACATGCTCATGGGTATCACCCACGTTGTGCGCGGGGATGACCTGCTCACGGCCGCCCCGCGGAACGTCGCGGTCATCGAGGCGCTCGGCGGCACCGCTCCCACCTACGCTCATGTTCCCCAGGTGCTCGGCCCCGACCGCAAGCCGCTGTCCAAGCGTCACGGCTCCACCAGCGTGGAGGCGTTCCGCGAGCAGGGCTACCTGCCCGAGGCGCTGATCAACTACCTCGCCCTGCTGGGCTGGTCGGCGGACGCCGAGACGACGTTCTTCTCGCGCGAAGACCTCATCCAGAAGTTCGACCTGTCGCGGGTCTCATCTCACCCGGCGGCATTCGACACCGACAAGCTCAGCTTCATGAACAACCACTACATCCAGCAGCTGGACTCAGACGATCTGGCCGCGCGCTGCGTGCACTTCCTCACCGCGTCGGGGCTCTCGGTCGACCCGGTGCTGCTCGCCGACGCCATGCCGATGGTCCGCGAGCGGATGAAGACCCTGACGGAGGCCCCCGAGCTCCTGCGATTCCTTTTCACCGACGACATCGTCCCGAACGAGAAGGCCGCCGGCCTCATCGCGAAGGCGCCCGAGGGATACCTTGGCCGCGTGGCCGAGGCGCTGGTCGGCGTGGACCCGTGGTCCGCCGAGGTCATCCAGTCGGCGCTCGACTCCCTGGCCGAAACCGAAGGCCTCAACCGGACGAAGGCGTTCCAGCCCGTCCGCGCCGCCGTCACGGGTTCGAACGTCTCGCCCCCGCTTCCCGAGTCGCTCGAACTGCTGGGCAAGGAACGAACGCTCGCCCGGCTCCGCCCGGCCTAGCCTCCGGCTTTCCGGCCCGCGGGGGGTAGGCTGAACCCATGTCGAAGCTTCTCCGCCTCTGGCTCGTTCTCTGGCTCGTTGTCCTGGTCGGCGCCGGGTCCATCGGTCTCTCCACGAGCGCCATCGCGCGCGACCGCGGGGGCGCCGCCTCCCGGCCGCGCGTCACCGCCGCCGACCTCAAGCCGCACATCGTGCAGAAGTTCATCCCGTTCGGGCAGAAGCGGAAAGACCAGATGGCGGCCTACTCCAAGCGCCACTACGGCACCGCCACCTATCGCCTGACCGACCCGCACGTCATCGTCGAGCACTACACCGCCGGCACCACATGGTCGAGCGCCTGGAACTACTTCGCTGCCAACGTCCCCGACCTGGGCGAACTCCCCGGCGTGTGCGCCCAGTTCATCGTCGGGACGGACGGGACCATCTACCAGACAATGCCGCTGGGGATCCGCTGCCGACACACGGTCGGACTCAATTACACCGCCTTCGGCATCGAGAACGTCGGCACCAGCGACCAGCAGGTACTGAACAACGCGGCGGAGATGCATTCATCGCTTCAGCTCACGCTCTGGCTGATGGCCAAGTATCACATCCAGGTGCGCAACGTGATCGGGCACAACGAGAGCCGCAACAGCCCGTACCACCATGAGCTGTACCCCAGCTGGCGCTGTCAGACCCACGGCGACTTCATCCGGAAAGACATGCAGACCTACCGCGCGCTGATCCGTCAGAAGGCGAAGGCGGCGGGTGTGCCCATCGGCCCGAAACCGCAGTGGGTCACGATCCACTGCTGAGGCGCTCCGCCCGCCTCGCGGGCGTCCTCACGTTGGCCGTCGCCATGCTGGCGAGCTGCACCTCCAGCGATGTGGGGGTCGCGGCCAGACCGGCAACGGTGTCCTTCGGGCCGGCCTCGCCCTTTGCCACGCACACCAGGCCACCGAAGCCGAGCCGCCCACCGAAGCCGTCGTACGCCCCGGTTCCCACCGCGGCGGGACCGGCCTGTCCCGGCGCCTCGCTGCGCGGCGTGTACCACCCGTACCGGCTCCACGTGCTCGGGACGTGTCGCTGGTACCGGGGGACCGTGCTCTACGTTCGCGGAGAGGACGACGGCGACTACCACGTGGTCGTGAAGCCCGACGCCGGGTTCGCCCGGTTCCTGGACGCGGACAACTACTCGCAGCAGCACGGGGGTCTGGTGACCGAGATCATGCCGGGCCAACACCTGTCGATCCCGGCGGCGGGGGAGCACGTCTCTGTGTTCGGGACGTGGACCTACGACGCCGACCACGGGTGGAACGAGATCCACCCGATCTGGGCCATCCGCTATCTCTCGCGAGGCGGACGGCTCGTGAGCTCGCTGCCGGTGGCGCCGCCCCTGCACGACTCGAGCGGCGGCGGCGGCGTGGCGACCGGCGGAGGCGGCGGAGGCGGCGGCGGGGGCTGCAACCCTTCCTATCCGACCATCTGTCTGCCCGTGTCCGGTCCCGACCTGAACTGCACCGACATCCAGGCCCGCAACTTCAAGGTGCTCCCGCCGGACCCCTACGGCCTGGACGGGGACCACGATGGGGTCGGCTGCGAGACGTAGGTAGACTGCCCGGCGACGACGAACGGAAGGCACCAGATGAGCGGATCCGCGATAGAGACACAGGCCCTCGCGGGCATGCCGTTCTTCTCGAAGCTCTCGCCGGAGGACCTCGAGGGGATCGTGGGTGTCGGGCAGGAGGTGTCGTTCGAACCCGGCGCGGCGATCGTCGAGGAGGGCGATGTGGGCGACGGGATGTACATCGTGCTCGAAGGCCTGGCGCGAGTGGAGGTCGGCGGGCGCTTCCACGACCTCAAGCCCGGCGGGTTCTTCGGCGAGATGGCGTTGATCACCGAAAGCCGCCGGATGGCCACCGTGAAGGCGCAAGAGGCCGTTCGCGCGCTGAAGATCCCGGCCGAGGACTTCCAGTCGTTCCTGCTGGCCCACCCAAGCGTGGCGCTCGCGATGTTGAAAGCGTCGATCAGCCGCCTGCGAGAGGTGCAGCAACGGATCGACGCATGGATGGCCAGCTAACAGCGCCTTGGATACGTGGTAGTCCCAACGGGATTCGAACCCGTGCCTCCACCTTGAGAGGGTGGTCGGAGGGCAGTCGGCCTACCAGCGGCGATGGCGTTGAAGGACCGTTGAGCAGCGGAAACGGGCGGTTCGGGCTTGGCGTCAGATGGCACTGTTTCGCGCAGGTTCGCGTTCGCGGGTGGGATCCATGTGGGGCCCATTCGGGCCCTACTGCACGCGGTCGGTGGCCTCGGCGAGCGCCGCGGCGAGGAACCGGAAGGTCCACTCCTCAGCGAACTTCCGGGAGTCGGCGAAGATGACCTGGATCTCCGGGTAGCGGACCTGCAGGCGGGCAAGCATGTCGGCGATCCATCCGGCGGGCACGTGTTCGAGCTTGAACAGGGCAGAGTAGCGGGCCTCCACCACGACGGCTGCGCGCGGCGCCTCACCGAGCCGCTGCAGCTGGAACGCGATGGTGCCGTCCGAAAGCGAGGACGTGAAGTTCTCCAGGGTCTTCCGCTCGACCGTCGCGAGGATATCGCCGTCGGCAAGGATCGCATAGTCGCCGGCTTGTAGCGTCGCGCGCTCGACCAGGACGTCCCTCCCGGAGAAGCGGTAGGGGTAGCGCTCCCTCGTGTCGACCGAGATCGTGAAGGTCTCGCTCAGGGCGCGGCGGCGCGGCACGCGAGCTCCTGGGTTCGCCGCCCGGGCGGCTTTCTGGGTCTGCCAGAAGATCGCGGGCCGTCCGCGCGTCTCCGTGAAGACGAACTGGGACCGCGTGTTCCTCGGCCGGTCGAGCACCAGGTCGATCACGGCGCCCCGCCGCCGGCACGAGGCGACCGGTGTCTCCTCGATGATCTCAGCGTCGGCCGGCCAGACGTCCTCGAACGGGTGGCAGTAGATCCGCGTGGACCTCGGCCAGGTGTCGCGCGCCTTGAGGATCAGGGCGCCCTCGAGGGGCATGTGGAGGAGGTAGGGGAGCTTGGAGTCCGGCTCGGGGTTGCGGGCGATCACGAAGAGCTGCCCCGGATCGGTGCTCACTGCTTTAGCCATCGGCCTGTCTCATCTCCCAGGTGACGTCCCAACGCCCGCAAGGGTAGCCCCGCAACCAGGAGGGCCACGTTTCACTGAAATAGCTAGTTCACCGCAGCGGTAAAACTGGGCCAAACAGTGAAACGCGAGACTCGGTGGGAGCGGGGTGCGGGACGATGCTTCGCTCTCACCGAAGGATCAGTCCGCTCGCTCCCGGCTCGAAACGGGGGCTGGGGGTCGACAGAGGTCAGGCGGGCTGGGCACGAGGTGTATATGAAACTATGGACATATATAGGGGAACTGCTAGACCCCGCTATACTCTCCTAGTAATGGATCCCACCTTGAATCCTTACTCCCCAGGGGCGGGCTTACGACCTCGCGACCTCGCCGGTCGTGGAGTTGAGATCGAGCGGTTCGACATCCTGCGCGGAAGGGCCGCCCGTCAGCTGACGAGCCGTAGCGTCGTGATGACAGGCTTGAGAGGCGTCGGGAAAACGGTGCTACTGAACGAGTTGGCTGAACGTGCCCGTCAGGATGGTTGGATCGTTGGCAAGGTCGAGGCCGATCGGAGCCAGGGCGGTCGGCCGTTCCGAGAGCAGGTCTCGCAGACCCTCAACCGAGCGCTGCGGGAGGCGATGGGCTCGTCGCAGATCGCTGACAAGTTCCGTCGCGCGCTCGCGACCTTCAAGTCGTTCTCGTTGCGGACGGACCCCAACGGTGGGCTGGCCATCGGGATCGAGATCGATCCCGAACGAGGCCGGGCCGATACGGGCTCACTCCAGACGGACCTCACCGACCTTGGGATCGATCTGGCGGCTGCGGCCGCCGATCGAGGCGCCGGAGCCGCGTTGTTCATCGACGAGATGCAAGATCTCACAGAGGAAGAGCTCGCCGCCGTCTGCCAAGCCTGCCACGAGGCCGGCCAGCGCGAGGCTCAGTTCTACGTCGTCGGCGCTGGGCTTCCCTCTCTTCCTGGAGTCCTCGCTGAGGCGAGGTCCTACGCAGAGCGCCTGTTCGACTACTGGCCCATCGGCGCATTGGCGGCAGGGGACGCCTCGGACGCGCTGACCCGACCTGCGGCCGAGGTGGATGTCGAGTGGCAAGGAGCCGCCGTTGACGCAGTCGTGGAACGATCGGCCGGATACCCCTACTTCCTTCAGGAGTTCGGCAAGGCAACCTGGGACTTCGCTCTTGGGCCTTCGATCACCGGCGACGATGCGCACGCCGGGATCCGAGCCGGAACCGACAGCCTGGACCATGGGTTCTTCCGCAGCCGCTGGGAGCGGGCCACGCCTGGTGAGCGCGACTACATGAAAGCGATGGCCGCCGATGGCGACGGGCCGAGCCAGTCCGGCGAAGTGGCTCGACGTCTCGGCCGGAAGTCGACGGCGGTTGGTCCGACTCGAGCACAGTTGATCTACAAGGGTCTGGTCTACGCCCCTGAGCATGGCGTGATCGCCTTCACCGTCCCAGGCATGGCTGACTTCATCACCCGACAACCGACATGAACGCGGCATCCGTGGAGAGCCTCCACAGCAATCTCTCACGCACCGTCCAGGCTGCTCTGGCAAGGCTCAGGGACAGCTTCGGTGACGCTGGCGTCCCGGTTCGCATGCGCGTCAACTTCAGCCGATCGGTTGATGCGGAGGGACGGATCGGGCTTGAGCCGCGAGTGGAGCCGGCGGTCGATCTGGACCTTCTCGCCCTTCCGCTGCACAACCTGCTTGAGACCCTGCCCGAAGCGGACGACTTCCGGGCCTTCGTCCTCACCGATAAGGCGATCAACGACGCTCGAGGGGAGATCAAGTACCGCGCTCGCACACGGGTGGCTCGCTATCTTGAGGACGACGTAGGGCCTCGTCGCGAGATCGGGAAGAGGCTCGGCGACTCGTACAACCGGCGCTCCGAGATCGTGCATGGCGATGCTTCGAAGCCAGACCTTTCTGAGCTGACGGAGCAAACAGGAGAGATCCTCCGCCGGGCGCTGCAGCGGATGCTGGAGTCAGGGGGGATCGGTCGATCTCGAGGCGCTCAGGACCTTGGTTGACGGGCCGATCGGCTTGCCGACGCGCCACCCGGTGCGGCGGCAACCCTGTGTGAGAATGGCGGCGCGAGGAGCGGTCCTCCTCGCTCGTTCATGAGAAGGGGGGCGCCGGAGCGTGGCGAAGAAGGTCGACATCCAGGAGATCGAGGGGCGGCTGTGGGACTCAGCCGACGAGCTGAGGGCCAACTCCAGCCTGAAGGAGTCCGAGTACTCCGTGCCGGTGCTCGGGCTCATCTTCCTCAAGTACGCGGACAGCCGGTTCAGCGTCGCCGACGCCAGCCTTGCCGGGCAGGGAAGCGGCCGGCGCAAGGTCGGCAAAACCGACTACCAGGCCCAGGGCGTTCTCTACCTTCCCCCAGCCGCTCGATTCCAGGCGCTGCTCGACCTGCCTGAGGGGGCCAACATCGGCCAGGCGATCAACGACGCCATGAAGGCGATCGAGGACGAGAACGAGGAGCTCCGCGGCGTCCTGCCGCGCACCTACAACGCCCTGTCTAACTCGACGCTCGTCACGCTCATCCGGAACGTGAACTCCATCCTCGGGGACATCGACGGGGACGGCTTCGGCAAGGTCTACGAGTACTTCGAGCCGTTCTCCGGGAAGATCTTCGACCCGGCGTGTGGCTCGGGCGGCATTGTTCGTGCAGAGCGCTCGGTTCGTGGAGGAGCACCGGCGCCGCGCCACGGACCGGCTCTCGATCTACGGGCAGGAGCGGGTCGAGGAGAACGTCAAGCTCGCTCGGGGACGACCGCCGCTATCCGTTCGGGCTTGCGAGGGCTGACAACGGCAGCTATAAGCCGATGCCGCGCGTCTTGGGGGCCGGTGGTGATGCCGTGACCGCGGTTCGCGTCAGCCTGCGGCGGCCGTTCTCGGCCCTGAACGCCCGTCGGGGAGAAGGGATACCGAAGATCGACGAGAAGCTGAGCCGGACGCTTCTGGTCGGTCCGGCAGGCCTAGTGCGCGAACACCAGCCGAACGGCCGGTTCGAACGGTGAGATGGACACGAGCGAGCCGGGATCGCCCGACCCGCAGTAGCCGATGAATGGATACCTCGCCAGCTTGCGACGGAATGCAGCCGTACTGCCCGGCAGCGACACCTCGATGCTTCTGGCCGTCGACAGGTTGCCTACATCGCATCGGTACTTATTGATCAACGCATAGGCGGTGCGCCCCGGCACCAGCACGAATGAGCGCGGAGCCAGCGACGTGACCATCTGGTCTCCGCGGTCGTGATAGGCGAACGGCAGCGACTTGCCCGCGGGCGTCGACAAGGCGATTCCCGGGTATCCGGCCAGGAGGCATGCAGCCGATGAGTCGTTGGTGAAGCTGAGGAGACGGGAGTTCTGCCCGCTCGCCTCCGATACGCCGCCCATCCCAAGCGTCAGGTCGGCGGTCGTGCACGAGGGGGGACCGACCGGCGGGATAGAGGCGGCGACGAGCTTCGCGATGACCGACCTCGGCGGCGAGGTGGCACGCACCTGCTGTGCACCGAGCGGCTGAGGTACGCCGAGCGGGTAAACCTCGGCGGCGAAACCCCCGGCCTGCCAAGACCAACGACCCGTCTTCCGCAACCCGTTGAGCGGGACGCCGTCGACGGAGCCCGAAGGATGCATCCCTGCGCCGAAGTCACCCATCGAGAACCAGCCACCCATCTTCTTCATGTCCGTCAGCGAGACCGCGCTGACCTGCATCGGCCAGCCATCCAGGGACACATCTAACGCGTCCCCCCGTTGAGGTTCGATCCCGTCGCCGACGCCGGTGATCGTTCCCCCAGCGCCCCCGACGACCCACCTGGTCCAGGTCGATTCGGGACACGCCGTGCTCGTCCACGGCTGACCCTTCGGTGCGCACGTCGGGAGCCCGAGTGTTGGACCGAGGATCGAGCGGAACGTGTGCCCGAGTTGCCCGGCATCGACCATGCCATGCAGCACTCGGACGATGTTGCCCCCCTTGGCGGCGACGAACACTGTGGGGAACGTGGTCACGCCAAGGTTCCCGGCGATCGAGCCGTCCCCGTCGAGCAGGACCTGGCTGGGTTCAGCGCGATAGGTCCGCCGAGCAGTCGCGCCCTGGTCGTTGGTCGCTTGTGTATCGAGGTAGAGGAAGCTGACCCCGTACACCGAGCGCGCGAGAACGTGGAGGACAGCGAGATCGGCGCCGCACTGCTGGCACGAGGGCGATGTCACGGCCAGAACGTTGACCATCTCCCTCGAGGGACCGTTCGACTCGCCGTTGAGCGCCGCGGCCGTGAAGCCCGGGAGCCTGTCACCGGCGGCGAGGAGTGTTCCGGGCATGACTGAATGACCGGGTGGTCGCGAAGAGGATGCGGTTGGGGCGGGGGTAGGCGCGGAGCAGGAGGCCGCAACGAATGCGGCAAGCAGCAGCACGATGTTGGGCGTCCTCGCCCGATAGGGGTTCCCGGCCATGGGTTCCTTCTGACCGAACCCTAGACCCCGGGCGGGATCTTCACCACCTCTCGTGGTGACGCCGTGGTGACGCGAGCTCGCACAAACGTCGGTCGACGACGGTCAGGTCCCCCGTACTCACAGTGCCGTAAGGTGCAACAGCAAACCACGGCGCAGTGGTCCCGATCCCGCTCTGAAGATCGGGTCACGCGGGAATCTGATCTCCTGGTCTTCCCTCCTGCCTGAGGTACCTTCGAAGCCATGGGAACGCTCGTCATATTCGATATCGATGGAACGCTCCTCGACACAGTGTTCCCGCACCAGTCCAGCTACTTGAGCGCTCTTGGGCGCTTCGGCTTCAAGTCCGTCGACGCCGACTGGTCCGGGTATCCAGAACACTTGGACTCGGCGATCCTCCATGAAATCATGCGGGCCAATTGTGGGCGCCGCGCGACCGAGAACGAGATCACTCGATTCGATGTCGACCTTGCCTCGGAGTTCAGGCGCAGGTGGAATCGGACGGGGGACAGCTTGCGGGCGTCTAGCCTTGAGTTGTTGGCCTGGTTGCGCGATCGGCAGGATACATCCGTGGTCTTCGCGACCGGAGGGCTCGCCGCCGTCACAGACGTGAAGCTCCAAGGTCTTGGGCAGGGAGGTTCACCTGCTGCCACAGCCTCAGCAGTTGAAACGCGGCACGCGCTGATCGAGAGAGCGATCCTCCTCGGGGGGGCGACCGTGGGTCGCGACAGGATCGTGTCCATTGGTGACGGGCTATGGGACGCTCGTGCCGCACTCAGTGCAGGGGTCGAGTTCGTCGGCGTTGGAGAACACGGCGCGGCAGCATTCACCTCCGAGAATCCTGCGGCGGCGCATGTAAATGAAGTTGGTGACCTGGTCAGGCATGCGATCTGGTAGGTCGAAAACCACTGGTTCAGCCCACCTGGTTGTCGCCCGCCAACACTTGGCTAAGGAAGGCTCGCGTGCTGCGGGCATCGACTCGTCGCATTGTTGGAGCAAGCGCTGACAACCACGAAGGCGCAGGCCCTTGACCTGCGGCTTCAGGAGTAGTCCCAACGGGATTCGAACCCGTGCCTCCACCTTGAGAGGGTGATGTCCTAGGCCTCTAGACGATGGGACCGCGCCTGCGATGGTACCCAACGTGCGACTCGCCCGACCTAGAGGTCCTTCGCCATCTGACGAGCCGTTTCGCGATAGCCGGAGGACTCGTACAGGGACCTCGCCACGGCGTTGTCGGCGAACACGTTGAGCTCGACGCGGCTGAGCCCCATCTGGCCCGCGAGAAGTTCCGCCTCCGCCATCAACGCCCGACCGTAGCCCCTCCCACGGAGCGCTTCCTCGATCACGATGTCGTAGATCCACGCGACCTTCCCGGCGTCGGAGTCCCGCTCGGCGATCCACAGCCATCCGATCTGCTCTCCCGTCTCGTCATCTTCGGCGATCATCACCAGGTGTCCCGAAGTGCCCAGCCCTTGCGGGAGCAGGTCGTCGTGTTCCCGGCGGCTGCGTTCCATCAGCGTCGCAGCTGCCACGCCGACGTTGCGCGCCATCTCCTCCGCGTAGTCGGTCACCTGCTGTTCCCTCCACGCCGGGTACTCCTCGTCCGCGAGCGGGCGCGTCCGCACCCGCGGCGGCATCAGTTCTCGCCCTGGTCCCGGGTGAAGCCGAGCTCGCCGTCGAACTCCTGGAGCTTCTCGATGTGCATCCAGCGATGTCGGCGGCTGATCCGGGCGAGCAGCTGGTGGACGTCCTCGTCGGGAAGGTCCCCGGGGTTCTCCTTGGTGATGAACCTGCACCGATAGTGGTCGACCGTGTCGGTGATAGCCCCGGTCGGCGGGAAGACCTTCGTGCCGCGGCTAGAGATCATCTTCAGGCTGAGCCTGGTGTCATGGCTGAGTTCCATGAGCGAGGCACCGAGCTCGCCGGGGGACAGCGGCGACTCAACGAACACGTCGAGCCCGACCACCGCTCTCGAGGTGGTCTTCACGTAGTCGGTGTCGGCGGACAGCTCGGGCAGGTGGAGCGGCTTGACCTCACGGATGGTCCAGGTGTCCGTCCTCTTGCCCAGGTTCGCGATGATCGCATCGGTGTAATCGGTGGTCGACGTGCCCCGGTCGTAGCCGACGACATCGCCCGTCAGCGTGCCCGACTCCATGGTCACGAACACCGCGTGCTCCACTGCGGCCGCCTCCTCGAAGAGCCCGAGGTAGCGCAGCATGAGTACCGCCGAGAGGATGACCGCCGTGGGGTTGATGACGTTCTTGCCCGCGTACTTAGGGGCGCTCCCGTGGACGGCCTCGAAGATGGCGACCTCGTTGCCGATGTTCGCGCTGGGGGCGAAGCCCAGGCCCCCTACCAGCGCGCTCGTGAGGTCGGACAGGATGTCACCGTTCATGTTCGACGTACAGATGACCTCGAACTGCTCGGGCCTCTTCACGAGCTGGTGAGCGCAGTTATCGACGATGACGTGCCAGGGTTCGATCTCGGGATAGTCCGGCGCGACCCGTTCGAACGCGCGCTTGAGCGTCCCTTCGCTGAACTTCATGATGTTCGACTTCGTTGCGCACGCGACCTTCGTCCGCCCCTCCGACCGCGCATACTCGAACGCGAATCGGGCGATCTTCTCGCTGCCTTTCACGCTGATGAGCTTCAACGCTTGGGCGACTCCGGGCGTCTGCATGTACTCGATCCCGGCGTAGAGGTCCTCGACGTTCTCCCGGACGATGATCAGATCCACGCCCCGGCCGGAGTAGGGGGTCTTCACGCCGGGTAGCTCCCGGACGGGGCGGACGTTCGCGTAGGTCTCGTAGAGCTTGCGCAGGGTGACGTTCGCGGACTTCTCGCCGAATCCCACGGGCGTCGCCAGCGGTCCCTTGAGCGCGACGCGCGTTCGGCCGATCGAATCCATGGTCTCGGGCGGGACGCCGCTCGCGATGCCCTTCTCGAATACGTCGGCCCCGGCTGTTTGCTCGTCCCATTCGATGGAGGCGCCCGTCGCCTCGACGATCCGCTGGGCGGCGGCGACGCATTCGGGGCCGATGCCGTCACCGGGGATGAGGGTCACGGGGATGGGGGTTCTCGAGCTCACAGGTTCCTCCCGCGGGATAGGGGGGTTCGAGGCGCCATCGTATCGTCGCGCGCGACCGGTGAGAGGGCGGGGCGGCCCGCCATACTCGCGGGATGGGCGAGCCAGGAGTGTCCACCGATCGCCCCGTCATCGTGGTCGGTGCGGGCCTGGTCGGGCTCTGCACGGCGTACTACCTGCGCCAACGCGGCGCCGAGGTCCTGGTCTTGGAGCGCGAACGGGTCGGCAGCGGCGCCTCCCGAGGGAACGCCGGAGAGGTGTGCCCGTCGGGCGTGGAGCCGCTCGCCGCCCCCGGGATGGTCCGCGAGTCGATCCGCAGCGGCCTGCGACCGGGTGGCGCGCTCTCGTTCCGGCCCCTGGGCGGGGCGGCCCTCGTGCGATTCGCAGCGCGGTTCGCCTCCCTCGCGAACGCGCGCGACTACGAGCGGGGGTTCACCGCGCTCGCCGGCCTGGCGCGGCGAACCTATGACCTCTACGACGGCCTGGCGGCGGACGGGATCGGCACGCACATCCGCCGGGATGGCTACCTCTACTGCTGTTCGAGCCCGGTGAGCGCCCGCGACCACCGTGCCTCGTTGGATCGGTTCGTTCGCGAGGGTCTGGCGCAGGCGCCGGGGCCCTTGCTCGGCGCCGAGGAGTTGCGGCAGATGGAGCCGGCCGTGGGGGACGGGGCGCGGGCGGGATTCCTCCTGCCGCGGGAGCGGTGGATCGACCCCTCTCGCTTCGTGGACGACCTGGCGGCGGCGCTCGCGCGGATGGGCGTCCCGGTGCTCGAGAGGGCCGAGGTGACCGGCTTGCGAGAGGACGCCGATGGTGTTCTGGCGACGGGCGCGTTCGGGCACGAGGCCGGGTCGGCCGCGGTCATCGCGGGCGGCGCCCGCTCGCGCGAACTCCTGGCTGCGCTCGGCCTCCGCACGCTCCTGCAGCCGGGCAAGGGCTACAGCTTCTCAGTGTCTCCGGAGGTCATGCCGTCGCACTGTCTGTACCTGCCGGACGCGCATGTCGGCGTCACGCCGATGGGAGGACGGCTCCGCGTGGCGGGCACGATGCAGATGGACGGCACCTACGACCGATTCGACCGGCGGCGCATCCCGGCCGTCGTCGCGGCGGTGACGCCGTATGTCCGCGGCGTGGACTGGGAGGTGCGCACGGACGAGTGGGTTGGGCCGCGCCCGATGACCCCGGACGGTCTGCCGATGCTCGGCGTCCTGCCCGGCAGGACGCGCATGTTCGTCGCTGCCGGCCACAACATGATCGGGCTCACCCTGGCGCCGACCACAGGCAAGGCGATGGCGGACCTGATCCTCGGCGACGATCCGGGGCTCGATCTGTCGGCGATGGCGCCCGGTCGAGCCGCGGTCCGCGCCTGATCGCAGTGGCTCCGCGCGCGTCGCCGCGTAGCCGGTTGCCTACCGGCGCCGCAAGGTGAACCAGGCCGCCCCCGGGGGTTTCGTACCCAGCTCGACGCCGACCAGTTCGAACGAACCGCCGAAACGCCGCCGTATCTCCCGCTCCCGGGTTCGCGGGCGGCCCGGCAGGTGCAGCCGCGCGCCGAAGGCGAAGATCATCATCGCGGCACCGGGACGGGCGAGCGTTGCGACCTCCCGGACGTACGCATCCCTGCCTGCGAACGGCACGCTGTGGAAGCAGCCGATGTCCAAGACGAAGTCGAACGGCCCCCGCAGCCCCGACTCGGTGAGCTGCGTGACGTCGGCGCGAAGGAACGAGACTCCGGAGAGGCCCGCGGCCTGCAACTTGCGCTCGGCAGCCGTGATCGCGACCGAGGAGAAGTCGACGCCCACCACCTTCCAGCCCCGACCGGCAAGGAAGAGGGCGTTGGTTCCGGTCCCGCAGCCGAGGTCGAGCGCCCGGCCGGGCGGGGGAGGAGGGTCGCCGTCCAGGAACGCATACACCTCGGGTGGTGTCACGCCCGTGTCCCATGGAGTGCGGCCCCGCCGGTACATCCGCTCGAACAGGGCTCGTCTCATGACTGCTGGCCCGCCTGGATTCGAACCAAGACTAAGTGATCCAGAATCACTCGTGCTACCGTTACACCACGGGCCAATGGAGCGAGGAGGATGCTACCAACTCACTCCTCGCCCGGTCCTGCTGCACATCGCGACATGGGTTTGACCCGACTCCCACCATGCGGCTACCGTGCCCATACGGGACGCAACGAAAGGGAGCTTCGATGAACAAGGGTGGTTTGGCCGCAGAGGTTTCCAAGCGCACGGGCCTGAGCAAGGCCGACGCCGCTCGAGCAGTCGACGCGGCGATCGATACGGTCCGCGACACGGTCGTCAAGGGCGAGCGGGTGACCCTCGCAGACTTCGGAACCTTCGAGAAGAAGCATCGGAATCAGCGCGTGGCCCGCAACCCCCGCCGGCCCGATGTGCCGATCGTCGTCCCAGCGCGTGACCTGCCGTCCTTCACCCCGGGCAAGGAGTTCCGCGCCGCGGTCCTCGGCGGCAAGAAGCGCCGATAGCTAGTCGAACGTCACCAGTCGAAGTCTGCGCGCGACCTTCTGCCCCGATTCGTCCGCCAGATCGAAGATCACCCGTTGCCCCAGCCGCAACAGCCGGATGCCCTGACCCTCCGTCGATGTCGAGTCGATCCCGACCTCGGTACGGTCGTCCATGAGCAGCGACCCCGTTCTGCCGGCTTCGTCGTAGTGCTTCACGGTTCCTTGAGCCACGTCTTCTCCTCAGGCTTCGACGGCGATGCGCGAACGCAGGTCCATATCCTCGCAGACCTCACGGGTGCGCCCACCTTTGCGCCCGCCCAGCACGGTGAGGATATCGCCCGGCAGGTCCAGATCGAACCCGATCTCGGGAAGCTCCACCACGGACGCCGGGATGTCGGCCTCGGCGGCCTCCTGGAGATGGCGCCGGTAGGAATCCGGTCCGAACCGAGCGGAGAGCACGCCGGGAGGCCTGCGGATCAGCAGGTTGGTGCCCGTCCCGTCCGTCGCCGGTCCCAGGACCACCGGTCCCAGGGTGTGCAGAGCCTTGGTCAGCGCCGCCGCCGTCATGAACGGCGTGTCAGGCAGCAGCACCGCGACCGCCTCCGCCCCGCGTCCTTCCGCCTCCTGATCAACCTGCGCCATCGCTGCGGGGAGCGACGGTGTCTCCTCGACGATCGGTGTCACGCCGCGCCGCACGGCTATCTCCAGCACCGCCTCGTCGGGGGAGATGATCCACGTCTCCCATCCGGCCAGCTGCTGCGTGGCATCCAGGACGTCCTCGAGCATGGCCAAGGTCAGCACTGCCCGCTCCAGGGGAGTCAGGAGCGGATCCAGCCGGCTCTTGGCCTCGGAGAGCGACTTCACGGGCAGGGCGATGGCTCGCACGGGTGGGAAGCCTAGCCGAGCGGCGCGGTAAGCTCACGGCTCGCCCGCGACGACCAACCATCCGCGCCCCGCCCTGAAGGAGGCCCATACCGTGTCAACGCTGGCACTCTCACTGGCTCCGCCCCGCTCTCGAACAACCGCCCGCGTTACGTTCCAGGTCGCGTGCGCGGTGGCCGGGAGCGCGCTGATCGCCGGACTGGCGCAGGTCTCCATCCACCTGGGGTTCACGCCGGTGCCGATCACCGGCCAGACGCTGGGGGTCCTCCTGGTGGGCGCGGCGTATGGCCCCAGCCTCGGGATCATGACCGTGCTGCTCTACCTGGCCGAGGGGGTGGTCGGGCTCCCGGTGTTTGCACGCAACGCCGGCGGCGGCCACGACACAGGCCTGCAGGTTCTCGGGTTCGCGGCAACGACGGGGGGCTACCTCTGGGGATTCGTGCTGGCCGGGGCGCTCACGGGGTGGCTGGCTCGCCGAGGATGGGATCGGCGCTTCCGAAGCGCCATCGGGGCGATGCTCCTGGGCGAGGTGGTCATCTACGCCGCGGGCGTGCCGTGGCTCCACCACGCGCTCCCCGCGCTCATGGGCAAACCCGTCAGCTGGCAGACCACGTTCGGGTTCGGGCTCTACCCGTTCATCATCGGGGACACGATCAAGCTCCTCGGCGCGGCCGGCCTGTTGCCGGCAGCCTGGTGGCTCATGAAGCGAGCCAAGCCCGGCGAGCCGACGGACGACTAGCCGACCTATGGCCACCGGCGGTTGGGAGCCCTGGTATCAGTTCTGTACCAAGGTGGTCGTTCCCCCTGTTCGACTGTGGTTCAAGTTCCGGGTCGAAGGATCCGAGCGGATCCCGGCGCGCGGTCCGGCGATCATCGCGTGCAACCACCTCTCGTACCTCGATCCCTTCTCCGATGGCTGCGCGGTGATCGACGCGGGACGCCGGCCGCGGTTCCTGGCCAAGCAGGAGCTGTTCGACATGTTCCTGGTGGGGAGCGCACTCAGAGGCGCCGGGCAGATCCCGGTCACGCGCGGTTCGGGGGACGCCACCCCGCTCCTAGAGGCGAAGGAAGCGCTGGAGCGCGGTGAGGCCGTGGTGATCTATCCCGAGGGCACGGTGACCAGGCGCGAGGATCATCTGCCGATGGAGGGGAAGGGTGGGGCGGTCCGGCTCAGCCTCATGTCGGGCGTCCCGATCACCCCGATGGCGAGTTGGGGATCGCAAGGCGTATGGCAGAAGTCGGGTAAAGGGTCGCTGAGATACGGAAGGCCCGTCTGGACGGTCGTGGGCGAGCCGCTGGACTTCTCCTCGCGCGCCGGCGAGATCGACGACCGAGCCGCCGTGAAGGGGATGACGGCCCAGCTGATGGCCCGGCTCACCGACATGGTGCTGGACCTGCGCGAACGGTACCCACGGTCGTGGTCGTAGGCTTGCGCGCATGACCCGCGAGCCCGGCTTCTCCACCCGCGCCGTTCACGGCGTTTCGCCCGCGATGGAGCAGGAGACGCCGAGCGTCCCGATCTTCCAGACCTCGATGTTCCGGTTCGAGTCTTCGCAGGCCTACGCGGAGACCGCCGCGTTCGAGCGGCCCGGGAGCCTGTATACGCGCGGTTACGGGAACCCGACGCTCGACGCATTCGAGGCGCAGATGGCCTCGCTGGAACGGACGGAGGCGGCTATGTCGTTCGCGAGCGGGATGGCGGCGCTGCACACGGTGTTCACGGCCCTGGCGACGTCGGGAGGCCGGGCAGTGGCCTCGACCGGCCTCTACGGCGGCACCTACGCCCTCTTCACGAAGGTGCTCCCGCGCTACGGCATCACCGTGGACCTGGTTGATGCGAGCGATCTTGACGCCGTGGCGGCGGCCCTGCCCGGCGCGGCGTTCTTCCATGTGGAGACCATCTCGAACCCGACGATGTCGGTTGCCGACCTGGCCGCGCTGGGCGCTCTCTGCAAGGATCACGGGGTCCCGGCCAGCGTCGACAACACGTTCGCCTCGCCGTATCTGGTCAACCCGGCGGCATACGGGTTCGACTACGTGAGCCACTCGGCGACCAAGTACATCGGCGGTCACCACGACCTGATCGGGGGCGTCGTCTGCACGACCGAGGCCGGGCGGACCCTGCTCCGCGACACGGTGATCGACACGGGCGGCACGCTGGGCCCGTTCGAGGCATGGCTCTGCCTCCGCGGCCTCATGACGCTCGCGCTCCGCGTGGAGCGACACTCGGGGAACGCCGCCGCGCTCGCGACCTACCTGGGATCCCACCCGAAGGTGGAACGGGTCTGGTACCCGGGCCTGGAGTCCCATCCCCACCACGCGGTGGCGGACGCGTTGTTCGAGGAGCGCGGGTTCGGCGGGATGTTGTCCGTGGAGATCGCCGGAGGGGTGGAAGGGGGCATGGCGTTCTGCGACGCGCTCCAGGTGGCGTGGATCGCCACGTCGCTCGGGGGCACGCACACGCTGGTCGGGCACGCGGCGAGTACGACCCACCGTCAGTACTCCCCGGAGGCGCGGCGGGTAGCGGGCATCGCCGACGGCCTCGTTCGCATCAGCGCCGGGATCGAGGATGCCCAGGATCTCCTGGCGGATGTCGAACAGGCATTGGAGAAGGTGTGAGCCCGAAGCGGCGCGTCGTGGTCCTGTTCGGAGGTCGCTCGGCCGAACACGAGATCAGCTGCATCTCGGCGCGGTCGGTCGTGGACGCGCTGGACCCCGAGCGCAACGAGGTCGTCCTCATCGGCGTCACGAAGCAGGGACGCTGGCATCGGCTGCCGGCTCCGCCAGCGCTTCCGAGTGAGAGCGGCGTGATGCCGGTGGTGACCGACGCAGCCGCTGACCCCATCGAACTGTCCGGCGAGACGGGATCGCGCGAGTTGGTCGCGGCGGATGGGTCACGAGAAGCCGTCGACGTGGTGTTCCCCGTCCTCCACGGCCCCATGGGTGAAGACGGTGCGGTGCAGGGGGTCCTGGAGCTTGCCGGGATCCCCTACGTCGGTGCGGGCGTGCTGGGGTCGGCCGTGGGGATGGACAAGGCGTTCCAGAAGGTCCTCTTCGCCGCGGCGGGTCTGCAGGTCGGGTCCTACGAGGTCATCCGCGAGCCGGAATGGCTTGAAGACCCCGAGGGCGTTACCGCCCGTCTGTCCGCCCTTGGCTACCCTGTGTTCACGAAGCCCTCGACGCTTGGCTCCTCGGTCGGCATCACCAAGGTCCACGGTCCGGACGAACTCCAGGGCGCGATGGACGCCGCCTTCGGGTTCGCCCGGAAGGTCGTGGTGGAGAAGGGGTTCGAAGGGGCTCGCGAGATCGAGTGCGCAGTGCTCGGCAACGACGATCCCGTCGCGTCCACCTGTGGTGAAGTGACGCCCAGAGGTCACGAGTTCTACGACTACGCGGCGAAGTACCTGGACGCCGACGGCGCCGATCTGCTCATCCCCGCCCAGCTGGACCCTGGTACCCGGGCCGCCGTCCAGCGGATGGCGGTCACGGCGTTCCAGGCCGTGGAGTGCTGGGGGATGGCCCGCGTGGACTTCTTCCTCGCCGCGGACGGGAAGCTGTGGATCAACGAGATCAACACCATCCCCGGGTTCACGTCGATCTCCATGTACCCGAAGCTCTGGGAGGCATCGGGCCTGCCCTACGCGCAGCTCATCGACCGGCTCCTGGACCTTGCCATCGAACGTCACGCAGCCGAACGAACGAAGAGCACCGACGCTGCGGAGCTGGGCGGCTGAGCCGGCGCTCAGAGGTGAACGACGGGGCAGGTGAGGGTGCGGGTGATGCCTTCGACCGATTGGATCCGGGCGACCACCAGCTTCCCTAGTTCGTCCATCGTGTTGGCCTCGGCCCGAACGATGACGTCGTAGGGCCCGGTGACGTCCTCCGCCTCGGCCACGCCGGGCACCGCACCGACCGCCTCCGCGACCGAGGCCGCCTTGCCGACTTCCGTCTGGATCAGGATGTACGCGTTAACCACGGAGCCTCCTCTTCGTCGGAGGGCAATGCTAGCCTCGACGGCCGAGGACGTGCAACGCGGGAGGCAGTTCGGCTATGAGGTGGTTCGAGTACGCGATGGTGGCGTTCGGGGGGGCGATGGGCCTGCGGTCGGTCGTCCACTGGGTGCGGAAGCCGTTCGAAGGCGACCCGAGCGCGTTGCGGGACCAGGTGTGGTTCGCCGTGTTCGTGACGGCACGCGCCGGTTTCTGGTTCGCACTCGCGGGTGCGTTCGCCATCTATGCCTCGATCGACACCCGGGGCCAGCCCTTCATCGACGACGCCAAGGACCACGCCGGCTATCTGCTGTTGCTCCTGGCGCTACCAGTGGTGCAATTCGTGGCGGCGTTCTTCTTGAGTCAGGGGAACGAACCCGGCTAACCGACGGCCTTGATGATCTCCTCGGAGAGCTCGGGGAACTCCTGGAGACGTGCGACCCGATCGGTCTTCAGCTTCTCGACGGTCGAGGCGTACTGGTCACTGCGGCCCTGGTCCTCGTAGAGCTTGCGTGGCTGGAGTAGCTGGATGTCGTCGATCTCCGGCACGGACGTCGCCACCTGGTAGCCGAAGTCCGGGTCGTCCTCGAACGCGATGGTCTGTTCGGCGATCCCCTTCACGCACGCTGAGGTGTGCGGGATCTTCAGCTTCTTCGATCGGTCATCGCCGTCCTTGCCGCCGACACGGCCGGTGTTCAGCAGGTAGACATCGATCGGGTGGCTGGCCAGGAGCTCCAGCATCCGGTTGCCCTGCAAGCCGTGGGGGAGCGGGAAGAACGGGTTCGTGCCGGGGACGCGGAGGAACTTGCCTTCCTCGGACGCGCCGCCGGCGGCGGTCCCGGTGGTCTCGCCGAGCATGAAGTAGGCCGCGGCCTGCTCTTG
>JANXVR010000256.1 GCA_025351565.1 Actinomycetes bacterium | reverse complement strand
ACGGGCGACTTCGCTCCGCCGCACTGCGTGGTCATCTCGGTCTCGGTTGGGATCTTCGCGAAGTACTTGCCGTGCGCGTGCATGACGTCATCGGGCAAGACGCTGGTCGGCATGACCTCAAGCGGCGCGGGCGGGGGCTGGACGATCGACGTCATGCACGCGCACGGCAAGTACTTCGCGAAGATCCCAACCGAGACCGAGATGACCACGCAGTGCGGCGGAGCGAAGTCGCCCGTCGTTGACGTGATGTAAGAGGACCCTTTGTGGGCAGGGACGCGTCGGATCCCTGCCCACGAAGCGGCCGTCCCCGGCCGTACGCCTTGAAGGCTCGACCCCGGATGGCCGATGCGCCCGGCCTCAGCACCGTGGTATAGGTTTCCCGATGCGGGGGCGCCCCCGTTTCCAGTTCGGGGAGGGTGATCCAATGCGGAGGTTCCTGGCGGTTCTGGCGGTGGGCAGCGTAGTCGCCTCATTTGTGGCGGCAGGTGGAGTCGCATCGGCGTCCGGTGTCGTCACGGTGGGGACGTCTGACACCCGCGTGACGTCGAACGTGTATGTTCGCCACGACGGCGGAACCGACCCTACGATCCAGGTCTGCAATGACGGCACGACGCAAGGGATCTTCGGGAAGTTCGCGCAGCATAACGAGCCGTTCTCCGTCATCGATCCAAACAACCCGAGCATCGTCATCGCGGGGTGGAATGACTACTGCTCCAGCTGGATGGGTCTCGGGTACTCGACCGACGGGGGCAGCACGTGGACGAACTCTCTCGTCCCTGGATACCCCGACGACACCTCTACCCTGGGCTTGCGCTCACCGGAATACCTCCGGACGAACAACGCGAGCGATCCCGTCGGGGCGTTCGATACTACCGGCCACTTCTACTTCGGGTTCCTGGCCTACAACGGGTTCGCAGGTCCGAAGACCAACAGTGACCTCGCGGTCGCCCGCTACAACGTCGTCGACCCGTCCACGAACGCCGGCAGTCCACTTGACTACGTCGGGACCACTCGCGTCGTCCGAGGCCCGGCGGCGGCGAACTTCGAGGGACGGTTCAGCGACAAGGTTCAGATCGAGGTCGATCGCACGGGCAGCACGTACAACGGCAACGTCTACGTGTGCTTCACGAAGTTCCCCGCGGCTGGGCAGAGCACCGTCTACGTCGGCCGCTCGACCGACGGCGGTCAGACATTCGCGAAGCCGATCGCGGTGAGCGGCCGCAACTCCGGCCAGGGCTGCGACATCGCCGTGCAGTCCGATGGGCATGTGTTCGTGTCTTGGCGGGACTTCGAGCAGCAGTCTGCGAAACGGATCTTCGGCGTCTCGGCCGTGGTGTCGACCGACGGTGGACAGACGTTCTCGAAGCAGCCCACGAAGGTCGCGAATCTCATCAACTACACGCCGTTCGACCGAACCCGCGACTGCGGGAGCCTCGCGGATGCATGCCCCTCCGGTTTGGCGTTCGCCCGAGTACCACTCGAACCCCGCTTGACGGCGGATCCGACTGGGCAGCTTCCGGGAGTCTTCGCGGTCTTCAATGCGAGTGCTCTCTCCTCGGTGGTACCGAGCGCAACGACGTACTCATCTGCTGGGCCTGGGATGGTGGGGCAGTCGAAGGTCTACGTGTCGCGCTCGATCGATGACGGGAAGACGTGGAGCGCACCTGTGGCTGTGAGCGACGTGCCGACCGGGCATCAGATCCTTCCCGACGCCGACGCGCTCGCTGGACGCCTCGCCATCGTGTGGCAGGACAGCCGTAACGACCCTTGCTACAGCGTCCAGCTACCGATAGGAAATACGGCCGGAGCGGCCTCCTGTGGGAGCGACGTGCTGCGTACGTACGCCGCCGTCTCTTCGAACGGGACGACGTTCACGCCGGGGATCCCCGTTTCGAGCGCCGGTCAGCAGCCGCAATACGAGATGTTCGACGCTCGACAAGTGCCGTTCCTTGGTGACTACAACTGGATCCAGCTCGCTCAGCGCACCGACGGTTCCCTCTTCGGGTACATGACGTGGACCGACAATCGCGACGTCGTTCCCGGAACGGATCCCCGCGAAACGGCGCCGTCAGACGGGTTCGACGTTCATATGTGCGTCGCGCAGAACCTTGACGGCACGTTCGGTTCCGACACATGCCCCAACACGGGGGGACGCTGGCAGAACATCTACGGGAACACGATTTCGATCCCCTAGATCGAGGTCGCCGCATGAACGATCATATCCTTCGACAGCAATCGGAACCCGAGCTCAGCTGCTAGCGGCACCGCGAGTGTCGGCTTCCAGCACAGGGTGCCTCGGAGGCGACGACAACCGCCTTCGTCGACTGATCCTTGTACTCAACGTCGCGGGACATACAAGTCAGCGCCCGCGTTCGCTCCGGGTGCGAGGGGTGGTCGCGACGGCCTGAGCAAAAGCTCTCAGCTAACGCCAGCTCCCGATCAGCATCCGATGGATCTGGGATGCGGATGTCGAATCTGGACTGCCCGACACCATCTCATCTACCTGTTCCAGCACCGATCTGGCACCGACTCCCAGAACCGGGCGAACGGGAAGTGTCTCGAGCACATCCCGCGCCAAGAGGATCTCGATCGCCAGCAGATCGTCTAGCAGATCGAACGCCGCTGCGGTTATCCGCACGGCCAGAGGCGCACCCGTCGCGTGGTCCTCGATACCCATATCAAGCGGCGGAACGTCCAGCGTCGCCGGGGCCGCGAGCTGTCTAAGTTCGGCGTAGGTCGCAGCGCCGGAGTAGCGAAGAGCCGCCCCATAGGCCACGCGCGCTGCACCTTCAGTACGTGGGTTCCCCAGGGGCGCCACGTCTTGGAAGTAGGCGTTCCACAGGTGATCCATCCGGCGCTCGCTCAACTGCCCCACGTGCACAGCGGCCAGTCGCAGTCCGTCCATCGCGAGCGCCATGTGGATCGGGTGGAAGTTTCCGTTGTGAACGAATACCCCATCCTCGATCGCGACGAGCGGGTTGTCGCTACGGGCGTTGAGTTCGACGCCCACTGTGTGTTCGGCGCCAGTGACGGCGTCGCGGAAGGCGCCGTGTACCTGCGGAGCCACCCTGAAAGACAGCGGGTCTTGAACTGATCGAGGCGAGGCCGGATCCTCGACGAGATCGCCACCCACCAGCGCTTCACGGATGGCCTCACATGATGCGATCAAACCCGGGAACGGCTTGGCCCTTCCCACCGCGGGGTGCACGATGGATGGGTTCCCCCGTATCGACTCCAGGGACAAGGCGACGACGCCGTCGGCCCTCCGCACGAGCGTCCCCCCTCGCTCGAGCAAGATCGCCGCTTCACCGATCGAGACGCCGTTTGTCGATATGAGCGCGAGACCGTCCCTCGCTTGCAACGTCGGTTCTGGGATGCCGGCGCGACTCAGCGCCTCGCGGCCCGTGACCACATCTCCGTCGATCTCGGCCGAACCCCGACCGATCAGCACCAGTCCGATCTGGGCCATCTGCCCGAGGTCGGCGGCTCCCACAGACCCGGTCTGCGACAGAACCGGGCGAACGCCCGCGTTCAGCATCGCCGCGATCGTCTCCGCGACAGCCAGGCTCACCCCCGATCCTCCGCGGGCGAACTTGTTCAGAAGTGTCACCATCGCCGCGCGAACCGATGCGCTGGGAAGCGGTTCACCCAACCCGCCCTCGTGTGTCTCCAGCAGCCACTCCTGGAAGCGGCCGAGCTCCTCGCGGCCGACGCGTTGATCCCTCATGTGGCCAACGCCGGTGTTCAGTCCGTAGACCGGCTCCTCGCCCGTCAGGGCTGAGTCGACGATCGCACGGCCAGCCTGGATGAGCGACCTAGCGTCCGGACCCAGCTCCACTTGGGCGCCCGCCACCACGGCCAGCAGCTCGGACAGATCCATCGGCGTTTCGGTGAT
>JANXVR010000207.1 GCA_025351565.1 Actinomycetes bacterium | reverse complement strand
ATCGCCCGTGAAGCCCCCGGCCTGGTCGCGTTGGGCGGCCGTGAAGCCTTCGGGAACGTCGGCGAGCGGATCGATGGGCAACCGCGCCTCGTCCGGCCTCAGCGGCGACGTGTAGTCCGCGTCACCGTTGTGATCCAGCCGGTACCAGATGGGGAACGGCACCCCGAAGAACCGCTGGCGGCTGATGCACCAGTCGGCGTTCAATCCCTGCACCCACCCGTCGAACCGCGCCCGCATGAACGGCGGATGCCACGCGAGCTCCGCGCCACGCCTCAGCAGATCCTCCCGATGCTCCAAGGTTCGAACGAACCACTGACGGCTCGAGATGACCTCCAGCGGCCGCTCGCCCCGCTCGTAGAACTTGACCGGATGCTTGATGGTCTGCGGCTCGCCCAGGAGGTGACCTGAGGCCGTGAGCATCTCGACGATCTTCTTCCGGGCCTTCTTCCCGTACATCCCCGTGATCTGGGCCAACGCCGCGTTCGCCGCCGCGGGGTCGCGCGACTCCCACCCCGGCTCGCCGAACGTCTTCTTCCCGATAGAGCCGTCCTTCTGCATGATCACGCGGGCCGGGAGCCCCAGTTCACGCCACCACGTCACGTCGGTGACATCTCCGAATGTGCAGATCATCGCGACGCCGGTGCCCTTCTCCGGATCGGCGAGCGCGTGCGCCATGACCGGCACAGGCACAAGGAAGAGGGGCGTCAGCACGGTGCTCCCGACCAGCGCCGCGTAGCGCTCATCGGTTGGGTGAACCACGAGCGCGACGCACGCGGGGATCAACTCGGGGCGCGAGGTCTCGATCTCGACCGTCCCCCCGTCCTCCCGGTCGAAGGCGATCCGGTGGTACTGGCCTTCCTGTTCCCTGTCCTCGATCTCCGCCTGCGCGACTGCCGTCTTGAAGTCGACGTCCCACATGGTCGGGGCCTCGGCCGTGTAGGCATGACCGTTCGCGAGGAGGCGCAGGAACGCGCGCTGGCTCGCGCGCCGCGAGCGTTCGCCGATCGTGGTGTAGGTGTGGTCCCAGTCGACGCTGAGCGCCAGATGCCGGAACAGATCCTCGAACGCCTTCTCGTCTTCGACGGTGAGCCGGCCGCACAGCTCGATGAAGTTCTGCCGGCTCAGCGGGATCTGATCTCGATCCTCCGGCCGTTCCAACGCTGAGTAGTCGTACGCCGGGTCGTAGGGAAGCGTCGGCTCACACCGAACGCCGAAGTAGTTCTGGACCCGGCGTTCGGTGGGAAGGCCGTTGTCGTCCCATCCCATCGGATAGAAGACCTCGAGCCCGCGCATCCGCTGGAACCGAGCCATCAGGTCGGTGTGGGTGTAGCTCAGCACGTGCCCGACATGAAGAGACCCACTCACCGTCGGCGGTGGCGTGTCGATGGAGTAGACCTGGTCGCGGGCCTTCGACCGGTCGAACCGGTAGGTCCCGGACGCCTGCCACCACTCGTTCCACTTGGCTTCCAAACCGTCCAGCGACGGCTTCTCGGGCATGCTCATGGCCGGGATTCTACGAAAGGGGGCGAGATGCGCCCGGACGCCTACGCGGAGCGTTCTTCGCGCTTGGCGCGTTTCGCCGGTGCCGCGCGCGGGACCAAGGTGGGGTTGACCCCGTTCAGGACCACGTCGCGGTCGATCAGGCACTTCGTGACGTCATCGCGGCTGGGCAGTTCGTACATCACGTTGAGGAGGACCTCCTCCATGATGGCGCGCAGGCCGCGAGCACCGGTCCCACGAAGGATGGCCTGTCCCGCGATGGCGATCATGGCGTCATCGGTGAACTCCAACTCCACCCCGTCGAACTCGAAGAATTTCGCGTACTGCCTGACCAGTGCATTCTTAGGCTTGGTCAAGATGTCGATCAGCGCGTCCTCGTCCAGGTTGTTCACGCTGGTGATGACCGGCAGCCGTCCGACGAACTCGGGGATCAGTCCGTACTTCAGGAGGTCCTCAGGCAAGACCTTCTTGAGCGTTTCCCCAACGTCCTTCTCCTCGGACCGGCGGATGTCGGCGTGGAATCCCACGCCCTTGTTCCCGACCCGGCTCTCGATGATCTTGTCCAGCCCCGAGAACGCCCCGCCGCAGATGAACAGGATGTTCGTGGTGTCGATCTGGATGAACTCCTGGTGGGGATGCTTGCGTCCGCCCTGAGGCGGCACGCTGGCCTGCGTACCCTCGAGGATCTTCAGGAGCGCTTGCTGCACTCCCTCCCCCGACACGTCTCGGGTGATCGACGGGTTCTCGGACTTGCGGGCGATCTTGTCGATCTCGTCGATGTAGATGATCCCGGTCTCGGCCTTCTTCACGTCGTAGTCGGCGGCCTGGATGAGCTTCAGCAGGATGTTCTCGACGTCCTCGCCGACGTAGCCGGCTTCCGTCAGCGCCGTGGCGTCCGCGATGGCGAACGGCACGTTCAGCATGCGGGCCAAGGTCTGCGCCAGGTATGTCTTCCCGCACCCGGTAGGCCCGAGGATCATGATGTTGGACTTCTGGAGTTCGACCTCCTGGTCCTTCTCCCCGACCTGGATGCGCTTGTAGTGGTTGTAGACAGCGACCGAGAGCACCTTCTTGGCGTTCTCCTGACCGACCACGTACTCATCCAGGAACGCGTAGATCTCGGCGGGCTTCGGGAGTTCGTCCAGGTGTAGCTCGGAGGTTTCGCTGAGCTCTTCCTCGATGATCTCGTTGCAGAGGTCGATGCACTCGTCGCAGATGTACACGCCGGGGCCGGCGATGAGCTTCTTGACCTGCTTCTGGCTCTTCCCGCAGAACGAGCACTTCAGCAGGTCCGACTCTCCGAACTTCGCCATCTGAGGATCCTCGCTTCCATCCCGGCCCGGTTACCCGGTGGCCGATATTACGCCCCGTTCGAGTCTGCGGCGGTAAGTCCCGTCTTACTTCCTCTGGATGTGATGATCTCGTCGATAACACCGTACGCCAGCGCCTGTTCGGCCGTGAGGATGAAGTCGCGATCGGTGTCGCCCTTGACCTTGGCCACATCCTGACCCGTGTGCTTGGCGATGAGGTTGTCCAGTAACGTGCGGAGCCGGATGATCTCGTTAGCCTGGATCTCGATGTCGACCGCCTGGCCCGACGCGCCGCCGTGCGGCTGGTGGAGCAGGACACGCGAGTTCGGCAGGCTGTACCGCTTGCCGGGCGCGCCCGACAGCAGGATCACGGCAGCCGCGCTGGCGGCGAGTCCCATGACGATGGTCGACACGTCCGGCTTGATGAACTGCATCGTGTCGTAGATGGCCAGCAGCGCGCTCACGTCGCCTCCGGGCGAGTTGATGTACAGACTGATGTCTTTATCGGGGTCTTCGGACTCCAAGTGAAGCAGCTGGGCCATGATGAGGTTGCCAACGTTGTCGTCGATCGCCGTCCCCAGGAACACGATGCGTTCCTTGAGCAGCCGCGAGTAGATGTCGAACGAACGCTCGCCTCGGGCGGTCTGCTCGACGACCACGGGAACCATGTAGTTCTGGATGCTTGACGGGTTCATTCGGTCTCCTTCGATGACTCGGGCTCTTCGGATCCGGCAGGCTCAGTCTCGTCCGTGATATCGGCGTGCTCAACCAAGAGGTCGAGGGCTTTGGTTCGGATGATATCCCCGGCCAGGGTCACGATCTGTCCACTGCGGTCGAGTTGTTTGGCGAATTCCTTCGGGTCCCGGCCGTAAGCCTGGGCAAGCACGTTGATCTCCGCACCGATCTCCTCGGCGGTGACCTCGAGCTCAGCGGCACGCGCCACGCCTTCCAACGCCAGGTCGGCCTTGATGGCACGAACCGCGTGGTCACGCGAATCCTCGCGCAACCGGTCCATGTCCCAGCCCTGGATCTCGAGCATCTGCTCCAGCGAGATCCCCATCTGCCCGGCGCGTTCGCCGGCATGGGTTACCCGGTGGTTGGTTTCATCCTGGACCAGGGATTCGGGGATATCCTCGTCGACCTTGTCCACCATGGCCTCCAGCGCGCGGTCGCGGATGATCTTGGTGGCCTCGCGCTCCTTGAGTTCCCCAAGCCGTTCACGGAGGTCATCGCGCAGCTGCGCAAGCGTGTCGAACTCGCTCGCGGTCTTGGCGAACCCGTCGTCGGCCTCTGGGAGCTTGCGGGCTTTCACGTCCTTGACCAGGACGGTGAAGGTCACCACCTTCCCGGCCTTGTCCTCGAAGCGTTCGGGCAGCGGCTCCGAAGTTGTGACGATGTCTCCCGGCTTCTTGCCAGGCAGATCCTTGTCCAGCTGCTCGCCGAACTCCCCCGACCCAACGAAGTAGAGATAGTCGGTCCGGGTGGCCTCATCCAGCGGCTCCCCGCCGACCTCGGCCTTCACGTCCACCGTGGCGAAGTCGCCGTCCTGGATCGGGCGCTCGGCCGGCTCCAGCTCGGAGAACCGTTCGCGGAGCCGGTCGATGTACTCGTCGATGTCGGACTCGGCGACGGTTGCCGAGGGCCGCTCCACCTTCAGGCCCTGGTAGTCGGCCGCCGTGAGCGCCAGACGGGGACGGACTTCGACGGTGGCGGTGAAGATGAACGGCTTGCCCCGTTCCAGCTGCTCCACGTCCACGTCGGGGTCGGTGATCGGCGCGAGGTCCTCCTCACCGACGGCCTTGCGGAAGTACGTCGGGACCTGCAGCTGAACGAACTCTTCCAGCACAACCTCTTCGCCCACCTGCGTGTCGATGATCTGCTTAGGGACCTTGCCCTTGCGGAAGCCGGGAACCTTGATGCTGTTACCGATGGCCCGATAGGTGCGCTCCAGGTCCTCGTCGAACTCCTCGACGGGGACCTCGATCGTCAGCTTGACGGTGTGTTTGTCGGTGGTCTCAACGGTTGTCTGCATGGATGTCACCAAGGCTACCCGACGGGTGCGTTAGCGACCCTGCGCTAGGCTCAGGCCATGTTCGACCATGAGATGTCCATCGCCCAGGGCCTGGCCGATCGGGCCGGTCAGATCGCGATGGGACTCTTCCGGGGAGAGGGGCTCGAGGTTCGCTTGAAGACGGACCTTTCCATGGTGACGCAGGCGGATACCGCTATCGAGGCGATGCTGCGCGAACAGCTCGCCGTGGCCTTCCCCGATGACCGGGTGCTCGGGGAGGAAGAGGGCGGTGAGGTCGGAGGACCGGGCCGCGTGTGGATCGTGGACCCCATCGACGGCACCTCGAACTTCGTCCGGGGCGTACCCGCCTGGGGAACGCTCATCGCGCTCCGACAGGACGGCGAGGGCCTGCTGGGTGTCTGCGACATGCCGGC
>JANXVR010000216.1 GCA_025351565.1 Actinomycetes bacterium | reverse complement strand
GCGTCGGTCATCAGCGTCGGGTCGTAGGCGTAGATGGCATCGGGGTCCCCGGCAACGGGGGTTAGCCCGAGCACGACTTCCGCACCGGCATCGGCCAGCGCCGCGCGGAAGGCGGCGTGTTCGTCGATGGTTTTCGCCGGGTCGGGGGCGTAGCGCCAGTTGTAGGCCTCCCACTCGGTGAGGTCTTCCGCGCGAGGCTCACGAACATAGACGCGACGAAGGGTGCTGAAGCCATCCTGGATGGGCATGCGGGCAGGGTACCCGAGCCGCCGCGCCGCCGTCGTCGAGGTCACTGCCGGGCGCACGCGCCCGGCAGCGACTCCCATCCATACACTGATATCCATGGGGACGCAGGGGACGCAGCGATTGGTGTGGTCGGGCGAGGCCCTGCAGTTCGTCGGCCACACGGCATACGGGTCCCCACTGAGCATCGGTGGGGACCCCGACGGCCTGGGCGCGAAACCGTCCGACCTGCTCCCGCTCTCGCTCGCGGCCTGCACCGCCTTCGACACCGTGGTCATCTTGAAGAAGCAGCGCCAGGAGCTGCGCGGCCTAGAGGTCGTGGTCACGACCGAACAGGATCCCGAACCACCATGGATGTTCAGGTCGATCCACCTACGGTTCGTCCTCACGGGCACGGTTGATGCGGGCAAGGCCCAGAAGGCGGTGGCGCTGGCGGAGTCGAAGTACTGCTCGGTCGCCGCCACCCTTCGCCCGATGGTGGATCTCACGTTCGAGGTCGAGGTGATCGGATGAACGGCGACGACCTCCGCGCTCTCGTCGCGAACGAGGCCCTGCTGTGCGACGGCGGCATGGGGACCGCGCTCATCGGCGGCGGGGCGCCCGTCGATGCCTGCCTCGAGGCCCTCAACGTCGATGATCCGGCCGAGGTGGCGCGCGTCCATCGTTCGTTCGTCCAGGCGGGGGCCGGGCTCATCCTCACCAACACCTTCGGTGCGAACAGGTTCCGGTTGGGCTTTCACGGGATGGCCCATCGCGTGGACGAGCTCAACCGCGCCGGAGCATCGATCGCGCGCAGTGCCGGCGCGAGCCTGGTCGGAGGTTCGATGGGACCGCTGGGCGTCCGGCTGGCACCCTACGGGCGAGTGCAGTCAGAGGAGGCCTTCGAGGCCTGCCGGGATCAGGCTGCGGCGCTGGCCGCGGGCGGCGTGGACCTGTTGATCATCGAGACCCAGTCGGACCTGCGCGAGGTGGAGCAGGCTGTGGCGGGCGCCCGCCAGGGCGCGCCGGACCTGGCAGTCGTGGCAAGCATGACGTTCACCAGGGACGACCGGACGTTGCTCGGATCCACCCCCGAGCAGGTGGCGGCGGGGCTCGCCGAACTTGGCGTCGACGCCGTCGGGGTGAACTGCGGAGAGGGGCCCGCGCAGGCGCTGCGGATCGTCCGTGCCATGGGCAGGTACGCCGCCGGGATCCCGCTCATGGTTCGCCCTAACGCAGGCGGTCCCGCCGAGGTTGGTGGCCGGTTCGTCTATCCCGCGACCCCGGGCTACTTCGCCGAACACGCACGAGCGTTCCTCGACGAAGGCGTGCAGATCGTCGGCGGCTGCTGCGGGTCGGGTCCGGCCCACATCGCCGCGATGGCGCAGGCGATGGCTGATCTGGGGCCGCGCGCGCGCGTCGAGGTGGCCGGCCGGCCGCCGGAGATCGAGGAGCCGCCCGCCACCACCGCTCCGCCGACCGGCCTGGAGGCGAAGCTGTCGCGCGGGGACTTCGTCATCGCGGTGGAGATGGAGCCGCCGCGTTCGTTCAGCGCGGCGAAGCTCGTCGCGGCCGCGATCACCCTGGGCCAGGCGGGAGCGGACGTGATCGACGTGGCCGACTCGCCGATGGCCAAGATGCGGATGAGCGCCTGGGCGGCGTGCAGGCTGATCGAAGAGCACGCCGGCATGGAAACGGTCCTGCACTTCCCCACGCGCGGCCGGAACCTCCTGCGCCTGCAAGGCGATCTCCTGGGCGCTCACGCGCTGGGGATACGCAACCTGTTCGTCTGTGTGGGCGATCCGGTGACCATCGGGGACTACCCCCACGGGTCGAACAACGTCGACGTCACGGCCACCGGCCTGCTGGCGCTGATCACGCAGGGGTTCAACCAGGGCGTAGACCGCGCCGGCTCGCCCATCGGCGAACCAACGTCGTTCTTCGCCGGCGCCGCGGTCGCCCCCGCCGCCCCCGACCTCGGGCACGAGGTCCGGCTGCTCAAGAAGAAGGTGGACGGCGGGGCCCGCTTCCTGCTTTCCCAGCCGCTCTTCTCGCTGGAGCCGCTGGCTGCGCTGCGGGATGCCTATGAAGCCTTTGCGGGTCAGGCGCTGGATGTGCCGTTCATCGCCGGCGTGCTGCCGCTGGTCACGGCTCGCCACGGGGCATTCCTCCACAACGAGGTTCCCGGGATCGTCATCCCCGACACCGCCCTCGAACGTATGCGGGGCGCCGGCGAAGATGCGTGGCGGGAAGGGGTCGCCATGGCCGGGGAACTGATCGGAGAACTGCGCGCGTCGGGCGTGGCCGGGATCTACGTGATGCCCCAGTTCGGGCGCTATGACCTGGCCTCCGAGGTCGTTGAGCTGGCTCGGCGTACCTGACATGGCGGCGCACCAGGACGGTGCCGGTTAGCCGCCGCACACTGTCGAGAGCGTGCCCGACGTGCCAGAATGACCGCTCGTGGACCCGCACACCGACACGTCCGCGCCCTCCGCCGGTCTCGCGCCGACGACGGCCGAGCCGAACCTGAAGCTCCAGACGCTCATCGAGGGCATCCAGCACGGCGTGCCCGCGGACCGTCGCGACACGCTCGCGGCCTTCGCGAAGGCCTACACCCGCCGGCTCGCGCCCGAGGAGCTGGCCGCCATCCCGGACGATCAGCTCCTTGCCAGGGTGCGCTCGACGTTCGAGTTCGCCGACAGCAGGGGCGTTGCCCCCAACGTGGTCCGGGTGTTCGATCCCGGGATCGGGACGGACGGGTATGAGGCGTCGGGAGCGATCCTGGAGACGGTCACCGACGACTCCGCGTTCCTGGTCGATTCCGTCACCGAGGAGCTGACCGCGCGAGGCCTGGCGCCCCGGCAGATCCTTCACCCGGTGGTCGGCACCGTCCGGGACGCACAAGGGCGGATCGAGCGCATCTTGCCCGCCCGGGACGCCGATCATCGCGAGTCCGTCATGCACTTCGAGTTGGACCGCCGGCTCCCCGATGACGAGAGCGAGGACCTGGAGCACCAGATCGGCCAGATCCTCCGAGATGTACATCTGGTCGTCCGCGACTTCGAACCGATGCAGGCCCGCGTCGCCGAGATGATCGAGGGTGCGAGCCACGCGGGCGTCAGGTACACGCCGGAGGAGGTCGGCGAGACCGTCGACTTCCTGCGATGGCTGCTCCAGCTGAACTTCGTGCTCCTTGGCTACCGCGAGTACGAGCTGGTCGACAAGGAGCTGGGGCGCGCGATCTCCGCTGTTCCCGGCACCGGCCTCGGCATCCTGTTCGATGTCGAACGTTCCTCGCTCAGCGCTCCGACGCCGTTGGACCAGCTCCCGCCCGAGATCCGCCGGCGCATCGAGGACGGCGACCTCCTGGTCTTCAGCAAGACGAACGCCTACTCCACCGTTCACCGGCGCGCGCGGATGGACTACATCGGCGTTCGCAAGGTGGATGCACAGGGCCGCGTGGTCGGCGAGTGCCGTCTCATCGGTCTCTTCACGTCGAAGGCGTACATGGAGCCGGCCACGGAGACCCCGCTCCTGCACCATAAGCTCCGGCAGATCATCACCGCCGAAGACCTGATCCCGGGGTCGCACGACTACAAGCAAACGGTCGAGCTGTTCGAGTCCTTCCCCAAGGACGAACTGTTCCAGGCCTCGGCCGAGGAGCTCCGCCAGCTGGTGGTCGGGCTCCTTCAGCTGGAGAAGCACGGCGGCATCCGGGTCCTGGTTCGTCGCGATATGGACAGCCGGAGCGTCAGCGTCGTGGTCGCGCTGCCTCGCGATCGGTTCAACGCCGAGCTGCGCAAGAAGCTGCAGGCTCTGTTCATGGCTCGGTTCAACGGTTCGACCGTGGACTACCACCTCTCGCTGGGAGAGACCGAGTCCGCGCGCATCTTCTTCACCGTCCACGTCGGCCCCGAGCAGCACATCCCCGAGGTGCCCTACGAGGAGCTGGAAGAGGCCGTCGAACGTCTGGCCCGCACGTGGGATGACGATCTCCTCGACGCGTTGCAGGCGCGGGTGGGCCCCGAGCGGGGCCGGATGCTGGCCGAGAAGTACGGCCCGCGCTTCCCTGACTACTACAAGTCCGCCGCGGAGTGGGGCCTGGTGGGCGATGACGTCCTCAAGCTGGAAGAACTGGGATCCAACGTTGAAGGCTTCGTCGTGGGGATCGGCAACGAGACCATGGGCGAACGCCTCACGCGCGTGAAGCTCTACAAGACCGGAGGGAAGGTCGATCTTTCGGCGTTCATGCCGATCCTGGAGGCGCTGGGACTGCGCGCCGTGGAGGAAGTCCCGACCGGACTCGTGGGCGAGGGCAAGGTCTACATCCACGACTTCGGTGTACTGGACGGGCGCGGCGCGGTGTTGAACCTGGAGACCGAGGCGCCCCGCGTGGGTGAAGCCATCGCCGCGGTGTGGCGAGGCCACGCCGAATCCGATTCGTTGAACCGGCTGGTGGCGTTCGCGGGATTGGACTGGCGGCAGGTGCAGATCCTGCGCGCCTACCGGAAGTACGGGCAGCGCGTGAACGCGCAATTCACCGAGGAGTACCGCAACGACGCCCTGGCAGAGAACCCTCACATCGCTGCGCACCTCGTGCGGCTGTTCGAGGCGCGGTTCGATCCGGTTCGCAAGGCTACTGTCGACGAGATCGAGGTGCTGAAGCAGCAGGTCCATACCGACTTCCGCTCGGTGGTGTCGCTGGACCAGGATCGGATCCTGCGCGGGTTCCTGGGTTCCATCATGGCGACGGTCAGGACCAACGTGTTCCTTCCGGATCGGAGCTGCCTCAGCTTCAAGATCCGGTCGGCGGACGTGCCGGAGATGCCGAAACCGTATCCGCTGTTCGAGATCTTCGTGTATTCGCCCGAGATGGAGGCCGTCCATCTGCGTGGCGGGTTGGTCGCGCGCGGCGGGATCCGCTGGTCGGATCGCAGGGAGGACTACCGGACCGAGGTGCTGGGGCTCATGAAGGCCCAGAAGGTCAAGAACGCGATCATCGTTCCGGACGGGTCCAAGGGCGGGTTCGTCCTGCGGCGCAGCCCCACATCGCCGGAGGCATTGCGCCAGGAGGTCTCGAAGCAGTACGTCACGTTCATGCGCGGTCTGTTGGATATCACCGACAACTTGGTGAACGGCCTGGTGGTGCATCCCGAGGGCGTCACGATCCTCGATGGAGAGGACCCGTATCTGGTGGTCGCGGCCGACAAGGGCACGGCCTCGTTCTCCGACACGGCGAACGCCGTGGCCAGGGACTACGGGTTCTGGCTGGACGATGCGTTCGCCTCGGGCGGGTCCCAGGGGTATGACCACAAGGCCCTGGCCATCACCGCGCGCGGTGCGTGGGAGTCGGTGAAGCGCCATTTCCGCGAGGTGGGCGTGGACGTCAGCGTCGACACGTTCACCGTGGTCGGGATCGGCGACATGTCGGGTGACGTCTTCGGCAACGGGCTGCTCTACACGAACACGTGCAAGCTGGTGTGCGCGTTCGATCATCGGAACGTGTTCATCGATCCGGACCCGGATCCGATCGTCAGCTATGGGGAACGCAAGCGGCTCTACGATCTGCCCGGTTCGTCGTGGAACGACTACGACCGTTCCATCCTGAGCGTTGGTGGCGACGTGATCGATCGGAGGGCCAAGAGCGTGACGCTCTCGCCGCAGGCACGGACGGCACTGGGGATCCCCGAGAACGCCGCGGCGGAGATGACGCCGAGCGACGTCATCAAGGCCGCGCTGAAGGCGCCGGTCGATCTGCTCTGGAACGGCGGGATCGGCACCTACGTGAAGGCGGCCCGCGAGACCCACGGAGAGGCCGGTGACCGAACGAACGACCCCGTCCGGGTCAACGGCGGCGAGGTGCGCGCGCGCGTCGTGGGTGAAGGCGGCAACCTCGGGTGCACCCAGCGGGGGCGGATCGAGTACGCGGTGGGCGGCGGACGGATCAACACCGACTTCATCGACAACTCCGCCGGCGTGGATACATCCGACCACGAGGTCAACCTCAAGATCCTTTTGGGACTCGCGGTCGCCCGGGGTGAACTCACCATGGACCAACGCAACGAACTGCTGCAGGCGGCCGCGCAGGACGTGGTGTCCCACGTGCTCTACGACAACTACCTCCAGGCGCAGATCCTGAGCCAGGAGATGGAGGTCAGTACCCAGCGCATCGAGGCCTACGAGGACCTGATGCAGCAACTCGAAGCCGACGGCGATCTCGAGCGTGACGTCGAGTACCTGCCCACCTCGGAGGAGATGGCGGAACGCCGCGTGGCGGGCAAGGGGATGGTCCGTCCCGAGCTGGCCGTGCTGCTCGCCTACGCCAAGCGGAGCGTGTTCCAAGCTCTCCTTGAAAGTGACCTCCTGGAATCTGAGTACCTGGAACGCGACCTCCATCGCTACTTCCCGGCGCAGGTGGTGGAGCGGTTCGGCGACCTGATGTTGGAGCACCCGCTGCGCCGGGAACTGATCGCGACCATCGCGGCCAACGACGTCGTCAACTCCCAAGGCGTGACGTTCGTGAGCCGGATGATGACCGAGACCGGCGCGCACGCGGCCGACGTGGTGAAGGCTTTCAGGATCGCCCGCGATGTAGCGGGCGCCGTAGCGCGTTGGGCCGATGTCGAAGCGCTGGACGGCAAGATCGACCCGGGCGTTCAGAACGAACTCATGACCGGCGTGGACTGGCTGGTCGAAACGACGTCGCGTTGGTACCTGGTGCAGGCGGCGGGCCGCCGGCTGGGCGAAGCCATCGGCGAAGCGCGCGATTCCTTCGCGGAGCTCTCGGGCGTGATCTCGCAGATCGGCCCGGACAGCTGGCGCGAGGAGCACGAGCACGACACACGCCGCCTCATGATGGAAGGCGTTCCCGAGGAGGTCGCCCGGCGTCACGCGTTCCAGGGTGAGCTGGTCCACGGCCCCGACATCATCGCGGTCTCCCACGCCACGGGACGTACACCGCTGGAGGTCGCGCGTGGGTTCTTCCTGCTGGGCGAGAGCCTGGGGATCGATTGGCTCGAACACCAACTCGAGGCACTCTCGGTGGGCACCCGCTGGCAGCGGTGGGCTCGTCAATCCTGCGAGGATGAGTTGTTCGCCATCCGGCGTCAGCTGGCCGAGAAGGTGCTGGAGGAGGCCGGGGGCGCTCCCATCGACGAGGCCGCCGCTGCGTTCCTCGAGGCACGAGCCGATCCGATCGGGCGGCTCCAGCGCTTCATCCGCAGCCTTGCCACCGAGGGCGTGAGCGATCTGTCCCAGGTCATCGTGGCGCTTCGTCAGATCCGCTCCCTGGTCGGTTGAATCGCCGGCCGGGCGGCCCATCTACCCGCGCGGGTCCTTCAGACCGCGCGCCAGCCGGCAAGGTGATCGGGCCCGAACGTCATGCGGCCGAACGGCTCCGCGAAGTGCGTAGGGGCGAGCACCATGCCGGGATGCGAGCCCAGTTCGGCGATGAGCTTGCGGCGGCTGGTGGCCGCGATGACCGGCGCGTCGTCGGACACGTTGGGCCAGTCCGGATGCGAGAGCTGCATCGGATGGGTGAACGCGTCCCCGCTGATGACCAGGCGCCGGCCCTCTGACGCGACCCGGACCACCTGGTGTCCGGGCGTGTGGCCGGGAAGGAGCTGCACCTGCACCCCGCTCGCGAGATCGGCGGTTCCCTCCACCTCTTGGACCACGCCCTTGTCCACCAACGGTTGCAGCAGCGTGTCCCACACCGCGCGAGCTTCCTCGTCCACGGGGGCCAGGGCGCGCTGCCAGGCCAGATCTGCCGTCTGCACCACGTAACGCGCGGCCGGGAACGCGGGATCGCCTGCGGGCGTGACGGTCCCGCCCACGTGATCCTCGTGCACGTGGGTGATGACCACGAGGTTGATGTCGGCGGGCCTGATCCCCTCGGCTTCAAGCTGCGCCATCAGCTCTCCGGGGGCCTCGAACCAGGCCTGTCCGGGAGCGTTCTCCCCACCGATGCCGGTGTCCACCAAGATGAGTGATCCCGCGGCCCGGATCAGCCAGGCACGGATCCAGAGGTGCCACTGGTCGTCCTCGCCGTAGACCCCCGGATACCTCTGCTTGTATGCCAGGAGTTGGTCCGCGGGGACGTCGGGGAACGAGTCGGTGATCGGACCGATGTCGCCCGTTCCGTCCAGCAGGGCGGTGACACGAACATGACCGACGTCGACGGTGGGACGATCGCCTCCGTCGGTTCGCAGGCTCTGGGTCACGCGGCCGCCTGCTCGCGCTCCCAATCGCGGATGAGTTCGGCGAGTTTGATCACGAGCGCCGCGCCGCCGACCATCTCCACCGCCCTGCCCACGAAGGTCTTCCGCAGACCGGGTATCCGCATGACCAGCGGCACCGACACGATCAGCCCGGTGGCGACGACCTTGCGGAGTCGTTTCCCGGCGGGGCTTTCCAGGAACCCGAGCACGTCGTCGGTGCTGGCGTGGAGGCGTTCGGCGATCTCGGTGATGTGTGTGTTCATGACGGCGAGCCTAGCGCACCCCGGCGCATCGGTCCCTGGTCCGTCGACGACCGGAGCCCGAGGTCCCGGCCGGACCGGGACCCTCGGCCCCCGGGCTCCGCTCCCTCCTTCGCTAGGGTCATGTCAAAGGACAAGGTTGGTCCGTTGGGATCGCGACCAGCGGGCCAGGAGGTAGGGAGGCAAGGCATGGCAAGCACACCAAGCAGCAGCAGCAGCAGCGGTGGCGCGAGGAAGAGGCGCGGGCATCGGGTTACCCGTCGGGCCGCACTCGGGATGATGGCCGGAGGCGCCGCCGCCGGCGTGGTCGGCGCGAAGGTCGGCCTGAAGTCGTCCAGCGGCGGAGAACTGGCAGCGGTCGCGAACACCCTCGGACTGAACGGGCCGCAGGCGGAGGCCGCGCTGAAGACGTTCCTCCCGGGCGCCAAGTACGACGAGTACTTCATGATGAGTTCGGGCGGGCACTCCGGCCAGGTCTTCGTTATCGGGGTCCCCTCGATGCGCCTCCTGAAGGTCATCCCTGTGTTCACGCCCGAGTCCTGGCAGGGCTACGGGTTCGGGACCGACCAGGGCAACGTCGTCCTGACCGAGGGAAGTGACCCCACGAAGAGCAACCCGCTCACATGGGGCGACACCCACCACCCGGCTCTCTCGGAGACCGCTGGTGACTACGACGGTCGTTGGCTCTACATCAACGACCGCGCGAACGGCCGCATCGGCATGATCGACCTCCGGGACTTCAAGACGAAGCAGATCCTCGACGTGCCGAACATCCAGACCTCGCACGGTGGCTGCTTCATCACCCCCAACAGCGAGTACGTTCACATCTCGTCGATGACCCCGGCGGTGGTCGCCACGAAGGGCTACACGTACACGCCGCTCAGCCAGTACAAGGACAAGTTCCGCGGGTACTCGACGTGGCTCTCCATCGACCCGAAGACGGGTCGGTTCGATATGGCGAAGAGCTTCCAGATCGAGCTGCCCCCGTACACGCAGGATCTGGCGGACGCCGGCAAGCTCACGAGCTTCGGCCTGGGGTTCATCAACTCCTACAACACGGAGATGGCAACCGGCGGCGACATGCCGGGCGGACCCGGTCCATTGGAAGCCACGGCCACGAAGAACGACTACGACTTCCTGCACATCATCGATTGGCAGAAGGCCGAGCAGGTGGCGAAGACCGGGAAGACCGTGACGTTGAACGGGATGAACGTTATCCCGCTGGATGTCGCAGCCTCCGAGGGCATCCTTCACTTCGCGCCCGAGCCGCGGAACCCACACGGTGTCGACGTCAGCCCGACCGGTGACTACATCTGCGTGGCGGGCAAGCTCGACCCGAACGCCACCGTGTTCTCCACGGAGAAGATCAAGGCCGCGATCGCGAACCAGGACTATCAGGGCAAGGATCCCTTCGGGGTTCCCATCCTCACGTTCGATTCCGTGGTGGAGGCGCAGGTCGAGCTGGGTGCCGGGCCGCTGCACACGCAGTTCGGGCCGGACGGCCACGCGTACACGTCGCTGTTCGTGGACTCGGCCGTGGCGCACTGGCGGCTGGGCGAGAAGGCCGGCGTGCCGGCGGACCAGGCGTTCAAGCTGGTCGAGAAGCTGCCCGTCCAGTACAACATCGGGCACCTCGTCACTGCCGAGGGCGACACTGTGAATCCGGACGGCAAGTATCTGGTGGCCCTCAACAAGTGGTCGATCGACCGGTTCCCACCGCTCGGGCCGCTCCACCCGCAGAACTTCCAGCTGGTGGACATCTCGGGCACGAAGATGCAGATCATGAAGGACATGCCGATCGGGAACGGCGAGCCCCACTACGTGCAGATGGTGCACCGGGACAAGTTGAAGAACGTCCTGTCGGTCTACCCACCGGGAACCGACCCGATGACGTTCAAAGCCTCGCCGTTCGCGACGGTGGCCGGCAAGGAACGGGTGGAGACCAGCGGCAGAGATGTTCACGTCTACATGACGGCCATGCGGTCGCACTACACACCCGACCAGATCGACGTCAAGGTCGGGGACACCCTGCACCTGCACATCACGAACATCGAACAGACCCCGGATGCGACCCACGGGTTCGCGATCCCGCAGTACAACATCGAAGCCAGCATCGACCCGGGCGAGGTCGTGAACATCGATCTGCCGTTGAACCGGGAGGGCAACTTCGCCATGTACTGCACGGAGTTCTGCTCGGCGCTCCACCTGGAGATGCAGGGCTGGCTGAACGTGTCACCCAACTAGGAAGAGAGAGGCAACGCCATGGGAAGGATACGCATGACACTGGTGGTGATGGTGATCGGTGCGGTCACCATCATCGGGAGCGCGTGCAGCAGCAAGGGCGGCACGGCCGCAGCCCCACCATCGGGGGCGACCACGACGGCCCCCACCACGGCAGCACCGACCGAGTCGGAGAGCACGGCCGCCGATAGCGGGGAAGTCACCCTCGTGGCCCCGGCGAACGCTTCGACCCTGGGTTTCGAAACAACCGAGGTCGCGGCCCCTGCCGGGAAGCCCTTCACGATCACGTTCGAGAACAAGGATCCCGGTATCCCTCACAACGTCGTGATCTACGCGGGGACCGACACGTCGAAGGACCCGGTGTGGGCCCCGAAGGGGAACGCAACCGTTACCGGCGTGGGTGACACCAAGTACGAGATCCCGGCCTTGGACGCGGGCGTGTACACGTTCACCTGCTCTATCCACGCGGCCGTGATGACCGGCACCTTGACGGTGCAGTAGGCAGGCAGAGGAGACGAGGAAGGTGGCGGCCGACGCAGTGATGTCCGATCAGGCGGCGAACCAGGCGGACGGTACCGAGACGGCTCGGTCCGATCGCACGCTGCGGATCGTGTTCGCTGCGGTGGCCGCCATCCTCGTCATCGCGGCGTGGAAGCTCCCCATCTGGCAGGCGTCCTTGTCCGCGCCGCAGTACCCACAGGGACTGAAGCTGTCGGCCTCGGCCGCCGGCGTGACCGGCGATATCCGAGAGATCAACGAACTCAACCACTACGTAGGGATGCAGGCGTACAGCAATGCGGACGCGTGGGAGATGGCGCTCTGGCTCCCGGCGATCCTGCTGGGGTTGATGGGCGTGGCCCTCGGGTCCCTGCTCGCCAAGGCGAGCTGGATCGGGAGACTGGCTCGCCTCGGTCTGTGGCTCATCCCCGTCGGGGCGCTGCTGGACGTCCAGTGGCGTCTCTACCAATACGGTCACAGCGTGCAGCCCGACGCGCCCATCCGGCTCGATCCGTTCACACCGCTGGTGGTGGGTCCGACGCACGTCCTGAACTTCACCACGTGGGCCTACCCCGGCCCGGCGCTGTGGGCGTTGTTCCTTGCCGCGTATCTCGTCACCTTCGGCCCGTGGACCGTTCGATACACGCAACGCAGATGGAACGAACGGGCGCGGTACGACGACTATGACGACGAGGACGACTGAGGTGCGACGTATCCGGATCGCGGCGCTCCTCCTTCTCGCGGCACTTGCACTGGTGTTCGCGTTGCCGGCGTTCGCCACGGGAGGACTGGCGTCCGGCACGCCGACACCGGCATCGCCGATGCCCGGGATGGACGGAGGGTCGATGCCCGCTGCACGTCTGCAGGCGATGATCGAGGCGGCGCCGGAGGGCAGCACCGTCTCTATCCCGGCGGGCACCTATCAGGGGCATGTGGTGATCGACAAGCCGTTGACGCTGACGGGCCAAGGGATGCCAACGCTGGACGGGCAGGGCGTGAACGGTTCCGTCCTCACCGTACGAGCGCCCGATGTGAGCGTGTCCGGGTTCATGATCCACGGCAGCGGCGCGGGTCCGATCGGGGCGCCGTCCGGCGTGATGGTTGCCGGCGCCGACCGCGCCCATCTCTCGAACCTCACCATCATGCGGTCGTACATGGGGATCACGGTGCGCGCGGCCACCGGTGTCGTGATCGACCACGTGACGATCGACGGTCCGGCCGAGGCTGCCATCACCGGGGAACTCCACGCCGTGACCACCAACCCGTCTGCCGCGATGAGCGACATGCCCGGTATGGCCTCTAGCCCCTCGGCGCCCATGCCGGGAGTAACGATCCTGCGCGGCGACGGCGTCTGGCTCTGGAACACCCGGACGGCCACCGTTCGCGACTGCATCATCCGCAACGTTCGTGATGGGGTCTACCTCACGTACGGGGTGGACCCCGTGCTTGAGGGGAACCAGATCCTGAACGGGCGGTACGCGGTGCACGACATGTACGCCACGGGTTTGACGCTCGGCGGCAACACCGTGACCGGGAACCTGTCGGGGTTCGTCCTCATGTACGGCGGGCCGGTCGCGATGACGGGCAACGCGGTCACCGAATCCGGGAGCGCGGCAACCGGGTATGGCGTCCTGGTCATGAACGTGGCAGGCGTCACGATGGACGGCAACCTCATCGCCGACAACCGCGTCGGGCTCCATCTGGACAACGCCGGGCGCACCGGTCCCGAGGGCATGACGTTGACAGGGAACACGATCGCGATGAACCAGCTCGGCATGCTCATCTACCCGTCAACCGAAGCGGTGTTCACGAAGAACGCCTTCGTCGAGAACACCGACCAGGTCGCCCTGGGAGGGGAGGGGACGACCCTGGCATCCTGGGAGAGCGGCGGGATCGGCAACTACTGGAGCGACTACGGCGGCTACGACGCGAACCGGGACGGGATCGGCGACGTCCCCTATGTCCAGAGCGGCCGGCTCAGCACGCTCCTGGAACAGAACCCCGATCTCGGCGCGCTGTCCTCCGGGCCGGCGTTCCGGCTGATGAGCGCGGTCTCGGACAAGTGGGCGCCGACCGATCCGCTCGTGACCGACCCGCATCCCCTCATGCGCGCTCCCGCCCTGTCGTTCCGCGTGGATCGTCCCGGAGGTGCGGCTCCGCTCTGGATACCGGGTCTTATGTTGGTGGCCGTGAGCGTATGGTTCCTCGCGCGCGCCCGGCGTCCCCGCAGGAGGGTCGCACATGGCTGAGTTGGCGCTGGAGGTCTCGCACCTGACGAAGGCATTCCGTTCGGGATGGGGACTGCACGATGTGTCGCTCGACCTGCCGACAGGCGTGATCGCGGCGCTTGGCGGGCCGAACGGGAGCGGCAAGAGCACGCTGCTCCGGTGCCTGGCGGGACTCGCGTCCTTTGAGGGGACAATCAAGGTGGGCGGCCGGCCGCTCACGCGTGATCCGTCCGTCCGTGAGGCGATCGGCTACCTGCCCCAGACGGTCTCCATGCCCGACCAGGCGACGATCGGCGACGTCATCGACTTCTTCGCGGATCTTCGCGCGGTGGACCGCGAGACGATCCCGCTCCCACAGGGGTTCGTTCGCGATGACGACGATCGGATCGGCATCCTGTCAGGAGGCCAGCGTCACCGCGTCGCGCTGGCGGTGGCGCTCTTGGGGGCGCCGACCCTTCTCCTCTTGGACGAACCGGTGGCGAACCTGGACGAGGCGGGCCGAGAGACGTTCTGGCGCGTGCTTCGCACCCTCCGCGACGAACGAGGCGTGACCGCGATCGTCTCCAGCCCGTCGCCGTCCGAGCTTCGCGGCGTGGCGGACCTCGCGCTATACATGGACGACGGGCGGCTCGTCCTACAGGAGGACCTGCGCGGTGACCCGGACAGCGCGCCCGACGATCCCGGTGCCCGATCGAAGGAGATGTGTCCATGAGCGCGACGAACGTCGTGGCGAGCTGGGAGTACCGCAACGCCGTCCGTGCGCGCTGGGTGCTCGTGATGGGCGGGATCTTCGCGCTGATGTGTCTGGCCGTGACCCTCCTGGCCTTCCGGACCGTCCGGGACCTGGGGCTGTCCGGCATCGGGCCCGCGTCGGCGACGCTGGTGAGCCTCGGCGTGCTGCTCCCGTCGTTGATGGGATTGCTGCTGGGTGCGGGGAGCGTGGTCGGGAACCGGGAAGCAGGCATGCTCTCGATGATGTGCGCCCAGCCGGTCCGGCGTTCTGCCATCCCAACCGGCACGTTCGTGGGTCTGACGGGATCGCTCTGGAGCACGCTCGGGATCGGGTTCGGGCTCTCGATGCTGGTGCTTGCGGCGGTAGCCAAGGCCGGGGACGTGCCCGCACTGGTGACCCTGATCGGCGCGACGTTCGCGGTGGCGGCCGCCAGCGTGTCGATCGGCGTCGCGGTGTCGACCCTGGTGACCAGCCGGGTGCAGGCCGTGTCGATCGCCGTGGGGCTTTGGATCGTCCTGTCCCTCGGGGTGGACCTGGCGCTTGCCGCGCTCGCCCCATCGGTTCACCTCGGCCCCGGCGGCCTCTTAGCCTCCATCCTCCTGAACCCGCTCGAGGCCGGCCGCATCCTCGCGCTCCTGGGTACGAACTTCCAGGGCACTGCGCTGGGCCCGTTCGGGGCATACCTGCTCACCCTCTTCGGTAAGGTGGGAACCGTGCTCGTCCTTTCCGGGGATCTGCTCCTCTGGGTCGCCGGACCACTGTTGCTATCGCGGTGGGCCATGTCCCGTAAGGATCTGTAGCCCAGCCGGGCGGAAGGAGCCGATCATGCGGTTGTCGCGAGAGAGCCGCTACGCCGTGCTTGCGCTCATGGCGATGGCCACGCATCCTCCGGACGCTGTGCTGGATTCCCGCGTGATCGCCTCCGAGTCCGGTCTTCCCGCCGCCTACCTGGCGAAGATCCTCCGCCAGCTCGCGGCCGGCGGGGTCCTTCGCTCGCAGCGAGGTCGTGGATTCGCTCTGGCCGAACCGCCGTCGGCGATCACGCTCGGCGGCATCCTGGACGCGGTTGAGGGCCCGGGAGCTCTGGATGATCGGTGCATCTTCTGGCGAGAGACGTGCTCCGACGGTGAACCGTGTCCGCTCCACTTCAGATGGCAGGAGTTGCGGCCTGCGATCGAATCCGCTCTAGCGCGGGTGACACTCGCCGAGATCATCGAGCGAGGCGGGGTACCGCTGATGGCAACGCTCGGCGTCGCGGAGCCCTAGCGCGAACTGGCCCGGCGACTGTCCGTCCTGACGTCGATGGTAGCGTCGGGGCGTGGAGCAACTAGGGCAGGCTAACCAGCGCCGGGATGCCGGCGTCGCCGCCCTCGTTCTCACCACGGCCATCTGGTCTGTTCCGCCGCTCATCCTGAAGCAGACCGCGCTCCAACCCTTGGACTTCGCTGCCTACCGGCTCTGGGCCGGCGTAGCCATCTACGCCGTCATGTTCGCCGTGACGGGACGGCGTTTGCGGTGGGCAACCTTGAGGGCCTGCGCGCCCGGCGGCGTGCTGTTCGCCGCCGACGTGGCCCTCTCGTTCACTGCGTTCCGGCTCACCAGCATCGCGGACGCGACGATCATCGGCTCGATCGCGACCGTGGCCATCATCATCGGAGCGGCACGATGGTTCGGGGAGCAGCTCGAGCGTAAGGACCTCTGGTTCGTCGCAGGGGCCTTGATCGGTGTAGCCGCCGTGGCTATCGGATCTTCGGGGGGAGCCAGCTTCAGCCTCGCAGGCGATCTCTACGCGGCGGTCGGTGTGTTCACATGGACCGGCTACTGGCTGTTCTCCAAGCGAGCCCGCGCGAACGCCACAGCGCTCGAATACATGGCGTCCGTCATGCTGGTCGCCGCCATCGTGATGACCGCCCTGGTACCGCTCACCGGGCATGCGCTGACCCCGCCGCGCGGAGCCGACTGGTTCCGCATATGGGGCGTCGCGTTATTCGCGGGGGCGGTTGGGCACAGTTTGGTCGCCTGGTCGCATCAACATGTTCCGGCCTGGTTGGGCGCCCTCGTCCTGCAGTGCCAGCCTGCGGTCTCAACGGTGCTGGCGTGGATCGTCCTTCACGAATCGGTCGGGCCGCTCACCGCAGCCGGCGGCGCGCTGGTGATCGGTGCCACGGCGACCCTCGTCATGCGCGCAGGACGCCGTGACCCTGCCGGGTTCGACGAACCGGAGCCGACAACTCCCGTCGCGTAGCCACGACGATCTGTTGGGCTCGCCGCAAGCCCAAGGGGCTCCTAGGGCGCGCGCGGGGATGAGACGAAGCCCGAGGCAACATGCGACTCGTCGCAGAACGGCATGGTGGCGCTGGCTCCGCACCGGCAGAGCTTGATGCGCGTGCCCAACTGATCGGCCTTGGTTTCCTCGCCAAGGTCGTAGGGGTTCCCGTCCACGTCCCGTACCACGACCGGCCCGTAGACCTTGTACGACCCGTCGGGACGAACGTGGATCTCAACCTGTCCAGGTTCCATCCGGCCTCCCACCTCTAGGCGATCGCCGCTCACGGTGGACGCACCGTACCGGGTCGCCCGCCGCCACCGTAGGCTGGAGCGATGCCGATCATCGATGTTTCCGACGTGGCCTACGCCCTCCCGGGCGGATGGACCCTGTTCGAAGGGGTGACGTTCCGCGTGCCGGAGGGTCATCACGCGGCGCTGGTCGGCCCTAACGGCATCGGCAAGACCACGCTGCTCAAGGTGCTCGCCGGCGACGAACCGGCGGGCGCTGGCAGCGCGTTGAACGTCGATGGTCGGCTGGGTTACATGCGCCAGTTCGTCGCGAGCCCGGCCGAGCCGACGAGCGTCCGGGATTTCCTGGTCTCGTTCGCGGAGCGGCCGCTCGTCCAGGCAGGCGCAGTCCTCAAGGCCATGGAGACGCGCCTGGCGGGCGGCGACGTGTCGGACGACGCGCAGCTCGCCTATGCGCACGCGCTAGCCGACTGGGATGAAGCCGGTGGATACGTCGCCGAAGTGCTGTGGGATACGTGCACGGTTGCCGCTTTCGGGATGCCGTACGCCACGGCCGCCGACCGGCCGGTGGACACGCTCAGCGGAGGCGAGCAGAAGCGCCTCGCCCTTGAGGTGCTCTTCCGTTCGCCGTTCGACCTGCTGCTCCTGGACGAACCGGACAACTACCTGGATATCGCGGGCAAGACCTGGCTGGAGGACCAGATCCGCCGGAGCCCGAAGACGATCCTGTTCGTGAGCCACGACCGCGCGCTGCTGGCGGGGACGGCAACCCGGGTGGTCACCCTGGAGGCCCACGGAGCGTGGGTACATCCGGCGGGCTACACCACCTACGCCGAGGAACGCGAAGCGCGCATGGAGCGGATCGATGACGAGCATCGGCGGTACAACGAGAAGCACGCGCAGCTCATCGCCTACATGAAGGAGATGAAGCGCAAGGCCGCCTACAACGACGGGATGGCCAGCCGAGCCCGCGCCGCCGTCACCCGCGTGCGGATGTTCGAGGACCGCCAGGCGCCGCCGGAGAAGGCCGCCACCCAGAACGTCAAGATATCGATCGACGGTGGCCGCACCGGCAAGCTCGCGCTGCGTGTCCGCGAGTTCGGGCTTCCCGGGCTCATCGAGCCCTTCGACGCCGAGCTCTACTTCGGTGAACGCGTCGGCATCATCGGTCCCAACGGGACCGGGAAGACCCATTTCCTCCGGCTCCTGGCGGGAGAGGATGTGGTGCACACCGGGGAATGGCAGCTCGGCGCCCGCGTCCGGCCCGGGTTGTTCGCACAGCTGCACCATCGGCCGGAGTTGGCCGGCGTGGCGGTGCTCGAGGTGCTCCGCAAGACGGGCATGACGATGAGCGAGGCCATGGGCACCCTGAAGCGATACGAACTCGAGCGCGCATCAGGGAACCCCTTCGAGCTGCTGAGCGGCGGGCAGCAGGCGCGCTTCCAGCTCCTGCTGATGGAGATCGAGAGCCCGACCATGCTGCTGCTGGACGAACCCACCGACAACTTGGACGTGCACTCAGCCGAAGCGCTGGAGGACGCGTTGAGTCGATACGAAGGAACCGTCGTCGCGGTCACACACGATCGGTGGTTCATGCGGCTGATGGACCGTTTCCTGAGCTTCGAACAAGACGGTTCGATCCGCGAGCTCCTCGAGTCGCCCCATCCGACCGGATAGCGGCCGAAGGAGTGCGATGTGGGGCATCTAGGGGATTCCGCGCTGAGCATCCCTCGCAGGTCCAAAGCCCGCTCAACGCCGCCACGCACGTGCCGATGGGTAGAGGTATGGAAGATCGGTCTGGAGCCGGGGTGTCTGGGTCCGCACGGGTCGTCCTCGGCGTGGACGGCGGCGGAAGCAAGACCCATGCCGTCATCGCGACGTTGGGGGGATCGGTGCTGGGGGCCGCCGTCCGCGGGCCGTCGAACTGGGAGGAGATCGGACTCCCTCGGGCGGCCGACACACTCGACCGGGTGGTAAGCGAGGCTCTCGACGCGGCCGGGGTTCCGCGCGACGGACTGTCCGCAAGCGTCTTCGGGCTCGCAGGCGTCGACTGGGACTCAGACCAGGATCGCATCGGCAACGTCCTGACGCGGATGCGGCTGAGCGGCCCGCGGCTCATCACGAACGACTCGTTCGTGGCCCTGCGAGCCGGCTTGACCGGGCGGGCCGGTGTCGTCGTGGTCGCCGGCACCGGCACCGTCGTCGCCGGCCGGGACGCCGATGGGAAGACGTTCCGAACGTGGGGTCTAGGCCCGTATTTCGGCGATTTCGGCGCGGGCTCAGACATCTCTGAGAAGGCGCTACAGGCTGTCGCCGAGGCGTACCTGGGAAAGGGACCGGCAACCGCGCTCACCGAACTGCTGTGCGCGCATGAGCGCGTCGGCACGGTACCGGAGCTGCTAGAGAAGGTGAGCCGCGAGCAGGACGACCTTCCGTACATCGCCCATGAGTTGATGGACGTTGCACAGGAGGGTGACCAGGTGGCGAGATCGATCGTCGAGCACGCCGGCCGCGAACTGGGAGCCAACGCGAACCTGGTCGCCGGGCGGCTCGGGCTCGCGAGATCGGACTACGAGCTGGTCCTTGCGGGAGGGCTGTTCAGATCTGCAACCAGGATCTTGGTCGACCCGCTCCTTGCGGTTGTTCGGACGGTCTCACCGGACGTGCACCCGATCCGATTGATCAAGCCACCCGTCGTCGGCGCCGTTCTCCTGGCCTTCGAGCTCGCCGGCGGCCCGGTGGAGGACTCCGCGTCGGATCTGATCGTCACCGGGCTCGACGCGAGCCTCCTCGCCGCCCCGCCCCAGCGGCTCTGACGGTCTCACCCTTCCAGCAGCGCTCGAACCTCTTCGTGCAGCGCGCCGTTGGAGACGAGCAGATCACCTCCGGGCCGGGGTGAGCCTCCATCGAGCGTCGTCATGCGCCCGCCCGCCTCCTCCACGATGACCTTGCCGGCGGCGTAATCCCACTCGCCGCACGGATCGTGGTCGAGCATGACGTCCGCGCTGCCTTGGGCAACCAGGGCGTGGCCCCATGCGTCGGAGAGGCCGCGGGTGCGCCGGGCGCCGGCCGCTACCCGGACCAGGTCTGTGAGCCGGCCATCGGCCATCCATTCCTCGATGCCGGAGTGCACGACGAACGCATCGGCCAGCGACGCCGTGGTGCTCACGCGGATGGGTTCGCTGTTCCTAGCCGCGCCCTCACCGCGGGCGGCGATATACCGATCCCCCAAGGTGGGGACGTCGATGACGCCCACGACAGGCTCGCCGTCGACCACGAGCGCGATGAGCGTGGTCCACAGCGGCACGCCGTCCGCGAAGTTCTTCGTGCCGTCGAGGGGGTCCACCACCCAGACGCGAGAGGCGTGACCGCTCCGCCCATCCTCCTCGCCCAGGAACGCGTCGTCAGGGAACACGTCAGATACGCGCTCACGAAGGGCTCGCTCGGTTGCCATGTCCAGTTCGGTGACCGGGGTGCGGTCGGCCTTGAGCCTCACGGGTATCCGTCCGCCGAACGCGGGGAGCGTGATGGCGGCGGCCAGGTCCGCGAGTTCATGCGCGAACTCGAGGTCTCGTTGATGGGACATCGGCGGGCAACTTTCGGTCGAGGGGCTGGCCAACCGTATACGGGCGGTGGGCCGGCGCCCAAACCCGCTGCCGGGGAACGCCGGTTCACACCTGGTGACGGCGCCGCGCTAGGCTCGCGTGACGGCGCGGAAGATCCGTGCCCGGGAGGCGCCATGGCTTCGTCGAACAGCTACGACGCGATCGTCATCGGCGGCGGACACAACGGGCTGGTCGCCGCCGCGTACCTGGCCAAGTACGGCAAGAAGGTTGTGGTTCTGGAAGCCCGCCACAAGACCGGCGGGGCTGCGGACACGAGCAGCCCCTGGCCCGAGGCGCCCGAGTTCAAGGTCATGACGCTGAGCTACACCATGAGCCTGATGCCCGGCTACATCATCAACGACCTGAAGCTCCGCGATCACGGCTACAAGATCAACCCGCTGGGCCTCGGCTACACCCCGCACCCCGACGGGCGTTCGCTGATCGAAGGTGACGACGATCGCTCGCGCCAGTCGTACCTCAAGTATTCCAAGAAGGACGCGGACGCCGTCGGCCCCTTCTACGAGTGGATCGGGCGCATCGGCAAGATCCTCCAACCGCTCCTGGACCGCACCCCTCCCCACCTGTCCTCCACCAGCTTGAAGAACATCAAGGATGTCGGCCAGCTCGCCTGGGCCCTTCGCAAGGAGATGGACGAACGAACCGTCGGCGACATCACCCGGCTCTTCACCATGAGCGCGGCCGACCTGTTGGAGCGCTGGTTCGAAGATCCGGTGGTGATCGGGATCCAATCGGTGAACGGGATCATCGGCACGTGGGCCGGTCCCATGACACCCGGCACGGCCTACGTCCTGATGCATCACTCCGTGGGCGAGGAGACGGAGGGGCAGGTGGCCTCCTGGGGCATGCCCGAGGGTGGGATGGGCGCGATCTCCGACGCCATCCGCGCCGCGGCGGAGGGCTTCGGGGCGACGGTTCGCGTGAACGCCCGGGTGCAGAAGGTCCTCGTGAAGGGAGGGCGTGCCACGGGCGTGGTCATCAACGACGGCGAGGAGATCGCGGCGCCGCTGATCATCACCGCGTGCCATCCCCAGATCACGTTCCTCAAGCAGATCGACCGGCAGGACCTTCCCGAGGACTTCGTTCGCGACATCGAGCGGTGGCGAACGCGGTCGGGCACGGTGAAGATCAACCTGGCGCTGGACGGCTTGCCGGAGTTCACGGCCGATCCCGGGTTCGATCCGGCCATCCACGGCGGAGCCATGAGCATGATGGACGACCTCGAGTACCTCGAGACCGCGTTCCAGGAGGCGCGCGCCGGCAAGCCCGCCACGCTTCCCTTCGCCGACTGCGAGATCCCCACCGTGTTCGACCGGACGCTGGCCCCCGAGGGCAAGCACGTCATGTCGATGTTCACGCAATGGGTCCCCGAGACATGGAGCCAGGGGCCGCATCGCGAGGAACTCGAGGCGTATGCCGACCGGCTCATGGACCGATGGGAGGTGGTTGCGCCGGGGTTCAAGGACCTGGTGCTCCACCGCCAGGTGATCGGCCCCTGGGACATGGAGCAGGAGTACGGGCTGATCGGCGGCAACATCTTCCACGGCGAACTCACGGTCGATCAGCTGTTCCACATGCGGCCGGCCGTAGGCTATGCCGACTACCGGACGCCGATCAAGGGCCTGTACCAGGCCTCGAGCGCGACCCATGCGGGCGGTGGGGTGAACGGGCTGCCGGGCCACCACGTGGTCCGGGAGATCCGGAAGGACAAGGCGATCTGACGTGAGTGGCATCCGCACCGAACGCCTGGACCAGGTCCTGGAGATAACGATCGACCGGCCGAAGGCCAACGCCATCGACTCGGCGACCAGCCGCGAGATGGGCGAGGTCTTCGCGGGGTTCCGCGACGATCCGGAGCTGGTGGTGGCCATCATCATCGGCGCCGGCGACCGGTTCTTCTCGGCCGGCTGGGACATGAAGGCCGCGGTTGCGGGGGACACCGAGGACTGGGGTCCGGGCGGGTTCGCCGGCTTGACCGAGATGTTCGACCTGGACAAGCCCGTCATCGCCGCGGTGAACGGATACGCGGCCGGCGGCGGGTTCGAGCTGGCCCTGGCGTGCGATCTCATCGTCGCGTCCACCACGGCGAGCTTCTTCGTGCCGGAGGTCCACCTGGGGTTCGTGGCGGATGCCGGCGGCGTCTTCCGGCTCCCGAAACGGCTGCCGCGCGCGATCGCGATGGAGCTGCTCCTGACGGGCCGCCGGATGCCGGCCGAGGAAGCCGCCCGATGGGGACTGGTGAACCGAGTGGTCGAGCCGGCGCAGGTGCTCACGGCCGCCCGCGAGCTCGCGTCGGATATCGCCGGCGCGGCGCCGCTCGCCGTCCGCGGCACCAAAGCCATCGTGAACGCCACCGCCGAGCTCAGCGCACAGGATGGCTACCGCGCCATCCGGAGCGGGCGCGTGCCCGCCTACCAGCGCGCGCTCGCGAGCGAGGACGCGCAGGAGGGCCCGCGCGCGTTCGCGGAGGGGCGCGACCCGCTCTGGCGCGGCCGTTAGCCGAGCGTTTCCAGGAACGCGACCACGTGATCGCGAAACCCCGCCGGTTCCTCCAGGTGGGGCAGGTGGCTGGAATGTTCGAGCATGACCCACTCGGAGCCTGGGATCCGCTCGTGGATCTGGGCGACGATCGTGGGGGTGGCCTCATCGTGACGACCGCTTACCAGGAGCGTTGGAACGGTGATCAGATGCAGACCCTCTGTGATGTCCCAGTCCTTGATCACACCGGTGATGTGGAATTCGCTCGGGCCGTTCATCGTGTGGTACACGGTCGGGTCGGCCGCCTCCTGCGCGGACGATCGGAGGTACGCCTCGGGCTTCGGGATACGACAAACGTGCCGTGCGTAGAAGACGTCGACCGCTGCCTCGTAGGCGGGGCTGTCGGTGGTCCCGGCCGCCTCGTGCAGGCGCAAGGTCGCTTCGACCTCGGGAGGCAAGTCCATCCGCAATCGATCCGCCTCGGCGACCCAGAGCGGGATGGACGCCGGAGCGTTGCACAC
>JANXVR010000197.1 GCA_025351565.1 Actinomycetes bacterium | reverse complement strand
CTGACCTGGACATGCTTGACGTGGGTGCCGGGATCCGCGCGGCCCGCCAGAACCGCGATATCGTCGTCGGGGTCAAGGTCCGCATGACGCAGCCGCAGGTCATCCGCGATCATGATCTCGAACCCCTGCGCCGGGCGGTGGCCGTCGGCGAAGGGGCCGGGATTCCTGTGATCATGCACATCGGGTACTGCCCGCGACCCATCGGCGAGTTGCTGGCATTGCTCCGCCCCGGCGACATCGTCACGCATTGCTTTACGGGCTCGGACAACACCCTGGTGGAAGGCAGCCGGCTGGCGCGCGGGGCTCACGAGGCGCGCGCGCGCGGGATCATCTTCGACGTTGGCCACGGGTCTGGCAGCTTCTCGTTCCGGGTGGCGGACATCGCGATCGCGGAAGGGTTCTGGCCGGACACGATCAGCACGGACATCCACTCCCTCAGCGCCAACGGCCCCGTCTATGACCTCCCGACCACGATGTCGAAATTCCTTGCCCTGGGTATGCCGCTGGGCGACGTGGTGCAGGCGGTCACCTCGCGGGCTGCGAAGGCCATCGGTCGCGAGTCGAGCCTGGGAGCGATCAAGATCGGGCGGACGGCCGATCTTGCCGTATTCTCCGTCGAGGAGGGCCGGTTCACGTTCAGGGATTCCGGGGCGCAGCTGTCCGGGCTCGGGATGGAGCGGAGCGCGACCTCTCGGTTGCGCGTCCACCACACCATCCGCGCGGGGATCCCATGGGGCCTTCCGTGGCCACACCCTGCACGGGGCGTCGGACTCGCCGCGGACTGACCCGTTGAACTCTGACAGAACACCTCAGACCGGGAGGCGATCAGATGAGCAGCACCCGCGCCGCGGATCGCCGGGCCTGGCTACGCCAGGCGCTCGACCAGCAGCCACGGGTCCAACTGGCCTCGCTGCCGACGCCGCTCGAGTTCCTGCCACGCCTCACGGCCGCCCTGGGTGGTCCGCAGATCTACGTGAAGCGTGATGATCTGACCGGGCTCGCGTTCGGTGGGAACAAGACCCGAGCACTCGAATTCGTCCTTGGCGACCTGCTTCGCCAGAACCCGGAGGTGCTCGTTACGGGCGCCAACATCCAGTCGAACTGGTGTCGCCAGGCCGCCGCCGCCGCCGCCCGTCTCGGGATCCCGATCGTCCTCATCCTGCGGAACACCGAGATGCAGGAGATCCAGGGCAACGTGCTGCTGGACCTGTGGCTGGGCGCCGACGTTCGCTTCGTCGACGAGCCCGACGTCACCGCGGTCATCAGTCGGCACCTCGACCGGGTCGTCGCAGAACTTCGGGCGGCCGGACGCCGGGCCTTCAAGATCGATCCGTGGGCGCCGAGTGTCGCCATCGGCTACGTCGCGATGATGCTCGAGCTCCAATCCCAGTGCGAGGCGATGGGGATACATCCCACGCGAATCTGGACGGCCGCTGCCGGGCCGACCCACAGCGGGATGGTCCTGGGAGCACGACTGCTCGATTGGCCGGTTCAGGTGACCGGCGTGGCCCCCATCCAGTGGACCGATGAGTCCATGGAGGCAGCGACGGCCCGGGCCGCGAATGCCGCGGCGGAACTGCTCGGGACAGAGGTGCGCGTGGCTCCCCAGGACATTGACACCCAAGCGCAGTACATGGCACCGGGCTACGGCCGTCCGTCGCCGGCGGGTCTCGACGCGATGCAGCTCGTCGCCCGGACCGACGCCCTCTTACTGGACCCGGTGTACACGAGCAAGGCAATGGCCGGCCTGATCGACCACGTGCAGCGCGGGCTGTTGGGCCCGAGCGACGTCGTTGTCTTCCTTCACACCGGAGGGCTGCCCGCTGTGTTCGCCTACCGCGATGCCGTACTCGAGATGGCCAGGGGTGGCGCCCCCGATGGCCTTACCCGCGAGGTTTCGCCCGCCGCGACTGTGTGATCTGCAGCGATCGGCTCATGCCAGCCGAACGGGTAGCGCCTCCAGCCCGTGAAACGCCAGGTTCTCCTTCCACCGCGGCGGCTCTGCCGATGCGGGGGCGATGGCCGGGAACCGGCGGAGGAGCTCGTTGAGGGCGATGGGTGCCTCCAGACGGGAGAGCGCCGCCCCGACGCAGAAATGGATGCCGTGGCCGAAACTGAGATGCCCGGCGTCCGCTCGGTCCAGGTCGAGACGATCAGGTTCAGCGAACCGCTGTGGGTCGCGATTGCCTGCGCCGAGGAGATTGGTGACCGGTTGGCCCGCTCGGATCAGCTGCCCGCCGAGCTCGATGTCGTGTTTCGCGACGCGACGAGTTCGATGAACCGGGCTGTCGTAGCGGAGCAGCTCCTCGAT
>JANXVR010000189.1 GCA_025351565.1 Actinomycetes bacterium | reverse complement strand
GCGCGGCGGGCGCCGAGGGAGCGGTGATCGGCCGGGCGGCACTGGAAGGCGGCGTGGACCTGGCCGCTGCGCGGGCGCGGTTCGGGGGCTGACCCGGGCCTCGCTATTAGACTCCTGCTCCCCATGGGCTTCCTGACCGATCTCACCGTCACCGTCCGGCGCGGATTGGCCGAGCGGCCGCTCGACCTGGATGCGCTCCGGGCAGCCGCGGCGCTGGTCCCGGCGCCGCGATCGTTGGCGACGGCGCTCCGGTCACGAACGCCTGCGATCATCGCCGAGATCAAGCGGTCATCACCGAGCGCCGGCGCAATCTCGAGCCCGGATCCCGGGGAGCAGGCTCGGGCCTACACCGACGCGGGCGCGGCCGCCATCTCCGTGCTCACGGAGCCCCACCACTTCCACGGATCGCTCGAAGACCTGCGGGCGGTTCGCGAGGCCACAGATCTGCCCGTCCTGCGCAAGGACTTCCTGGTGGGGGTGTCGCAGGTGGTCCAGGCCCGGGCAGCCGGCGCGGATGCCGTGTTGCTCATCACCGCGTGCCTCACGGATGAGGAACTGACGGCGATGCTCGCAGCCGCGCGCGAGTGGGGGATGGACGCGCTGGTCGAAACGCACTCGTCGGTGGACCTGGACCGGGCGCTGGCGACCGATGCCGAGATCGTCGGGGTGAACGCCCGCGATCTGGAAACGCTCGAGGTCGACGCCGGGCGCGCCTTGGCGCAGCTCGCGCGGATCCCCGTCGGGCGCGTGGCTGTCATGGAAAGTGGCATCTCGACCCGCGCGCAGGTCCTGGCGGCGGTCGCTGCCGGCGCATCTGGCATCCTGGTGGGTGAGGCGCTGATGCGAGCTGCGGACCCCCGCGCTGAACTGCGCCGGCTTACCGGAGAGGAGTAGGTCATGCAGACCATCCCCGACGCCCGCGGGCGGTTCGGTACCTATGGCGGCCGCTACGTGCCCGAGGTGCTCATCCCTGCCCTGGACGAACTGGCCGCGGCCTGGTCTGCACTTCGGACCGATCCGGGTTTCCAGACGGAACTGGGCGATCTGCTTCGCGACTTCGTCGGTCGTCCGACCGCGATCACGCGCGCATCACGCCTGTCCCAGGAGCTCGGCTACGACATCTGGTTGAAGCGCGAAGACCTGGCTCACACCGGCGCCCACAAGATCAACAACGCGATCGGCCAGGTACTGCTGGCCAAGCGGTTGGGCAAGGAGCGCATCATCGCCGAGACCGGCGCGGGACAGCATGGGGTCGCCACCGCCACGGCGTGCGCGCTCCTGGGTCTGCCGTGTGTCGTCTACATGGGCGAAGAAGACACGAGGCGCCAAGCGCCGAACGTCGCGCGCATGAAGCTCTTGGGCGCCGAGGTGGTGCCGGTCATGGCGGGGACCAGGACGCTCAAGGAAGCGGTGAACGAAGCGCTTCGCGACTGGGCCGGCACCGTCGCGAACACCCACTACGTGATCGGGTCGGTGGTCGGACCCCACCCGTTCCCGATGTTGGTGCGTGACCTGCAACGGATCATCGGCGACGAGGCTCGAGGGCAGTACCAAGCGGCGACGGGCTCGGATCCCGAGTACGTCCTGGCCTGCGTCGGCGGCGGTTCGAACTCGATCGGCATGTTCACGGCGTTCGTTGGGGTGCAGGGTGTGCAGTTGATCGGGGTTGAGGCCGGCGGGCGTGGCCCCGGGCTGGGCGAGCACTGCATGTCCATCACCCAGGGGCAGCCGGGCATCCTTCACGGCGCGCTCACCTACCTGCTCCAGGACCCCGACGGCCAGATCATCGAGACGCATTCGATCAGCGCGGGCCTTGACTACCCGGGCGTCGGTCCAGAGCACGCATGGCTGAACGACGAAGGGCTCGCCCGCTACGTGAGCGCGACGGACGCGCAGGCCCTCGAAGGCTTCCAGGCGCTCGCCCGAACCGAAGGCATCCTACCCGCGCTGGAACCGAGCCACATCATCGGGTGGCTGCTGACGAGGCCGTTGCCGGCAGGCTCGAAGATCTTGGTGTGCCTGTCCGGGCGAGGGGACAAGGACCTGAACACCGTGCTGAAGGCGCTGGGCATGGAAGGCGCCGAGTGAACCGGCTGGAAGCGGCGCTTCGCGCGCGCCGGGACGGCGGCGGCAAGGTGTTCGTGCCGTACGTGACCGGCGGCTATCCTGGAGTGGACGCGCAATTGCTCCTGGGGTTGGAGGCTGCCGGCGCCGACGCCATCGAGGTCGGTATCCCGTTCTCCGATCCGGTGATGGACGGGGGAGTCATCCAGGAGGCGTCCGCCGCGGCACTGGCCCGCGGGACCCACCCTATGGACATCCTGGAGCTGATCGCCGGCTCCGGCGTGCAGGTTCCCGTTGCCGTCATGACGTACGTGAACCCGGTGTACCGCGTGGGCTACGAGCGGTTCGCGGCGCAGGCGGAGGCGAGCGGTGTCGCCGGGGCCATCATCCCGGACCTGCCCGTCGACGAATCCGAGGAGTGGGTGTCGATGTGCGGCGCACACGGGGTGGACGCCGTTCAGCTCGCGGCCCCCGGCTCGTCGCCGGAGCGCCTCAAGGAGATCGCCGCGGCCGCCCGCGGGTTCGTCTACTGCGTTGCCGCCTACGGCGTGACCGGTTCTCGGGATCAGCTCTCCGGTTCGGCGCGGCCGCTGGTGGAGGCGCTCCGCCCGCTCACCGACCTGCCGCTCCTGGTCGGCGTGGGCATCAGCACGCCGGAGCAAGCAGGAGAGGCCTGTGCGTTCGCGGACGGGGTGATCGTGGGAACCGCGATCATGCGGCCGGTGGTTGCGGGGGACCCGGGATCCGCGGTCGCGCTCGCCGAAGCCTTCCGCCACCACATCCCTCGTTAAGGGAGCCGATCAGTCCGCCGTGCGCAGGTAGACGAACCAGTAGACCAAGCCGACCATGACCGCGCCGCCCACGATGTTCCCGAGCGTGGCGGCTGCCAGGTTCGAGGCCAGGCCGTGAAGGTTCAGTTTGGCTAGGACCTCGGCGGGCAGGCCCGACGCCGCCGCCATCCCGGACTGCCCCTTGATGAGCATGCCCTCGGGGATGATGTACATGTTCGCGACCGAGTGTTCGAACCCGGCGGCCACGAACGCGCTGATGGGGAAGATGATCGCGAACACCTTGTCGACGACGGTTCGTCCGGCGGTGGCCAACCAGACCGCCAGGCACACCAGGATGTTCGCCAGGATGCCGCGGTAGAACACGACCCAGAAGGGGAGCGCGGCCTTGGAGGCAGCTGTGGCGAGCGCCGCGCCCCCGACGGCGCCATCGCCCCCGCTCCACCACTTCGCGCCGTAGACGAGGAAGACGATGAGCAGCGCGCCGGCCAGGTTCCCTACATAGACCAGGCCCCAGTTCCGCAGGAGCCGTCCGACCGACGTATGCCCGCTGACCACGCTCATGACCACGAGGTTGTTGCCCGTGAACAACTCCGCGCCGGCGATGACGACCAGGATCAGACCCAGGGAGAACCCGATCCCGCTCAACCACTTCGTGGGGCCGTACCCGAGCGAGGATCCGGCCGTGATCGTCGTGGAGAGCACAGCCCCCAGCGCGATGAACGCCCCCGCCAGTCCACCGAGCACCAGCAGCGTGACAGTGGGAGCACCGGCCTTGGCCACCCCCCGGGTCTCGACCAGGTGTGCGATCTCGGCCGGGGTGAACGCCTCGACCGCCGACATCGGGTGTGCCGCGGGGGATGGAGGGGCGCCGGTGTTTCCCATGTCGCCATACTGACGCAGGAGGCGGGCTGGTGCAGGCAGGTTCCACGCGCTGAGCGCCGGTTCCGGCCGCGGCATGTCCGCGGCGGCTACCTGATTCTGAGTCCTGAGTGTTTGCCCGCTCAACCCCTCCCGGGCTAGGCTCGCCGGGTGGTGAAGATGCTCCGTCGATTGGCAGTCATGGGCTTCCTGTCGTTGCCCGTGGTCTTTCTCTTGGGAAGACCCAGGCCACATTGCGCCGGGCCAGTGGTGATCGGATGCGGGGATGTGCCCGTTTCCCCTGGCTGGTATGGACCGACGATCCGAATAGTTCTGGTGACCTCCGTGCTACTGCTCTTGGTCACTTCTATCTCGGCGCTCTTGACCCGCAGGCGGTCACTCGCGTCAAACCGACGCACTACCTGATTCTGGGTATGAAGCGTCTAGGTCTTTTGGCCGAGACTGAGTGGGTACCCGTCGAAGGAGGCTCACCATTCCCCGCCACTCGCATCGTCGCCGCCCGACCCGCCTCGCCCTTCTAGCCGCGCTGGTTCCGCTGATCCTCATGGTTGGGCAGGTCGTGCCCGCCCAGGCCGCCGCCGCGGACGTCTCGATCGTGACGACCGCCTCCGTCAGCTCCGTGAACGCCGGCGCGTCCTTCACCTACACCCTCACCGTCACCACGGCAGGCGCGGCGACCCTCCTAACCGTTGCCGACGCGATCCCCGCCGCTTTCACGCTCACCGGTGGCGCGAGTTCTGATGTAACCGCGGTGTGCACCTTCACCGCACCGAACGTCAGCTGCTCGCTGGCGAACCTGGGCGACGCCGCCGTCTGGACGATCACCGTCAACGTGACCGCCAAGACCGGCGTGCCAGGCGGCACCATCACCAACACCGCGACCGTGGCCTCCCCGGACGACACAACCACCCTGCTCAACAACACCAGCAGCAAGGACGTCACCCTGAACAAGTCGGCCGACCTCTCGATCGTGAAGACGGACTCCAAGGACCCGGTGAACGCCGGCGAGGCGTTCACGTACTCCCTCGTCGTCACCAACAACGGACCCGACATCGCGAACAGCCTCGTGGTGACCGACGCGGTCCCCTCCGCGCTCACGCTCACCGGCGCCACGGTCACCTCCGGCGCCTGCACGGCGGTGGCGCCTAACGTGAACTGCACCCTGCCCTCGTTGGCCAGCACCTCCACTTGGACGATCACCGTGAACGTCACGGCCGTGGTCTCTATCCCCGGCGGCAAGGTCACGAACTCCGCGAATGTCTCGGCGACCGAGTTCGACCCGGTTCTGGCGAACAACTCGAGCAGCCAGGAGACCACCGTGAACAAGTCCGCGGACCTGTCCATCGTGGCGACCGACTCGGCCGATCCAGTGAACGCCGGGACCTCTTTCACCTACTCCCTGGTCGTCACGAACAACGGCCCCGACGCGTCCACACTGCTGGTCGTAGGGGATGCCATCCCCGCCGGTCTCACGTTGACGGCTGCGACCAGCTCTGACGCCACGGGTGTGTGCACCGCCACGGCGCCGAACGTCAGCTGCGCGCTCCCGACCCTGGCCAGCCTAGCCACGTGGACGATCACCGTGAACGTTACGGCCGACTCCGCGAACCCTGGCGGCACCGTCACGAACGTGGCCACCGTCGTGGGGGCCGAGTTCGACCCGGTGCTCGCCAACAACAGCGGGAGCCAGGCCACGACGGTCTCGCCGTCCGCCGACCTGTCGCTCACGAACGTCCCCAGCTCGACCACGCCCGTCGAGGGGAAGAACATGACGTTCGTGCTGACCTTGACCAACAACGGCCCGGGGGCGGCCACCAACGTCG
>JANXVR010000200.1 GCA_025351565.1 Actinomycetes bacterium | reverse complement strand
TCCTTCAGCAGGAAGCCCGAGTTGAAGGTGGCCGCGAGCGCGTCGAACTGGGTCTTGGGAACGCTTGCGGGGGGGGTGGAGGTACTGGGGGGGACCTGCGTGCCGGCGATGAGCCTGGTGGACAGGAGGGTCGGGTCCATCCACATCACGGTGCCCAGGAAGCTGGTGTGCTGCGAGTCGGGCCGCAGGAACGCGACGCGGATGGCGGGGATGCCCTTCACCGTCTTGCCGACGGACTGCCACACGCCTTCGTTCGGGAGCGGATGCGTGACGAACGGCGGGATGTTCGGGGGCGGGTTCAGGTGCGGGATGGTGTGCGCACCTGGGCCCTGGGCGCCCGGTGATGCCGGCGGCGATTCGGCCGGGATGCCGCCGGCCAGCGACCCCCCCACGGACGGCTTGTTCCACGTGTACCAAACCTTCTCGACCTTCAGGGTGACCCACGTCCCGCCGGGCAAGCTCTTGAACCACTCGACGCTCTTGGCCGACAGCGGCGCGCTCCCCGGCGCGGTCACCGCCCGGTAGTACGACCATCCCAGCGACGCCATCAGCACGAGGAGGACCAGCATGATCGTCCGGCGGATCCGGTGGCGCCTGCGCCGGCGCAAGCTGCGCACGGGGGCGGAAGGGGAGGTCGGCTTGGGCCTGGACAACGCCTAGATCTCCAGACGCCGGAACAGGGGGCGGGGAAGGTGACGGAGGGCGCTCATGACCCAGCGGACCCGGGGCGGAGCCCACCCGACCGGCGCACCACTCGCCATCCCGGCGACGATGACGCCGGCGACCTCTTCGGGCGAGACCGCGAACGGCGCCGCCTTCAGCCCCTTCGTCATCTTCGAACGGACGAACCCCGGGCGAACCACCAGCACCTGCACGCCGAGTGGGGCAAGCCGGTCGCCGAGCCCCTGACAGAACACGTCGAGGCCGGCTTTCGAGGAACCGTAGACGTAGTTCGACCGGCGGCCTCGTTCGCCCGCAACCGAGGAGAGCACCACGATGCAGCCGTGCCCCTGCGCGGCCATGCGGTCGGCCAGCGGCAGCAGGACCGACACCGCCCCCAGGAAGTTGGTGCGAAGGATATCCAGCGTGTAATGGGCGTCGGCCTCGGCCCGGACCTGGTCCGACAAGACCCCGAACGCGAGCACCACGGCGTCGATGTCGCCGGGGCCCGAGAAGACCTGCTCAAGGAACGCCGGGTGCGTCTGGAACGCGTCGGCGTCGAACGCCGTGGTCTCGACGCTGCTCGCCCCGGATGCACGCAGCGACGCCGCCGCATCCGCCAGGTCGTCGGGCTTGCGCGCGGCCAGGATCACCCTGCGGGCGCCGCGCTGAACCAGCCGCTGCGCGGTTGCCAGGCCGATGTCCGAGCCACCGCCCAGAACCAGGACGCTTCGCACGCTGCCGAAGGCGTCGTTCATGCGGCCGCACCTCCACGAACCCGGTCCAGTTCCAACCGGCGCGAGAGGTCGGAGTGGAGCCGGCGATCCGGATCTACCTGTTCGCGCACGTCCAACCAGCGGTCGAGTTCGGGGTACATCGCATCCAGCATCCCAGGGTCCATCCGTGAATCCTTCGCCAGGTAGACGCGGCCGCCGGCCTCGGCCACCTCGCGGTCCAACCCGTCCAGGAGGTCTTCAAGGCCGGGCTGTGCGGCAGGCACGTCCAGCGCCAGCGTCCAGCCCTCCATGGGGAAAGAGAGCATCCCGCGGCCCGGTCCCAACCGTTTCAGCACGGCCAGGAAGCTGGCACATCCGGCGGCGGAAAGTCGTTCGAGCGTTCGCCGCAGCATGGCCTCTTCACCGAACGGGACCACGAATTGATACTGCACGAACCCGCGCCGGCCGTAGACGCGGTTCCAGTCCCCGACCGCGTCAAGCGGATGGAAGAACGGCGCGATGTTCACGATGCGGTCGCGCTCATGCGCGGGGGCCCTCCGGAACCACATCTCGTTGAAGGCACGCGCGGTGAAGGTGTTGATGACGCCGGGCATACCGGAGGGCACGGACGGGAGCATCCGCGGCGCGTAGCGGAGCGGGGCAAGGCGCTGGGCGTGCGGGAGCGCGTCGGGCTCGGCGTGGTCGCCGCTCGTTAGGACGCCGCGCCCCAGAGAGCTTCCCTTCGCCAGGCAATCGATCCACGCCACCGAGTAGCGGCAGTCCGCGTCGCCCGATGCCATCCGGGCCATCAGGTCGTCGATGTCCGTGCATCGATCTGTGTCCTGACGCATGCGCGAGGTGATGATGGGCAGCAGGCGGATGGTCGCGCGGGTGATCACGCCGGTCAGGCCCATCCCCCCCAGCGTCGCAGTGAACAGGTCGGGCTCGCTCTCCGGCGTGATCGTCCGCTCGGATCCGTCCGGCAGCACCAGGTCGAACGCCAGCAGGTGGTGGCCGATCGAGCCGTCCCGGTGGTGGTTCTTGCCGTGAACGTCGTTGGCGATAGCGCCGCCGAGCGTGACGAACCGCGTGCCGGGCGTGACCGGGAGGAACCAGCCGCGCGGGACGATCGCCCTCAGGATCCGGTCCAGCGATTCCCCTGCCATCGCGGTGAGCGTGCCCACATCGGGGTCCAGCCGAACCAGCCCGCCCATCGCGGTCATGTCCAGCACGGTGCCCCCCGCGTTCTGGGCGACGTCGCCGTAGCTGGCACCCAGTCCGCGCGGCAGCGTTCCGCGGGGACCGGCGGCCGCCATGGCATCCGCCACCGCCGACGCCGATCCGGGCCGAAGCACCCGGGCGCTGGAGGGCGCCGTCCGCCCCCATCCGGACAGCAGCTGTGTTTCCACGGCGCCCGTCATAGGTAGATCCCGGCGGCGTAGGTGAGCACCCAGGTCACCACGACCACCTGGAGCACGCGATCGCGCAGGAAGACATCCTCAGGCGCGCTCGCCTCCCCCCGTTCGATGACCAGGGCGTAGCGCAGCAGCGCGATGACGAACGGCACCACCGAGACCTGGCTCCACGCGATCCCGTCGATGTCGTGCGGGAACGCCTGCGACCAGAGGCAGTAGGCGGTGATCGCCACCCCTGCGGACAAGATCCAGACGCCGCGCAGGAATGGCTCAGGATAGACGGCCCGTCCTTCGTCGAATGCCTCGAGCCCCGCCGCCCGCGCGTACCGCAGATCGGCCATCCGCTTGCCGGCGACCACCAGGAGCGCGCCGGCCGAGACCAGGATGAGGAACCACGACGACAACGTGACGTCGGTCGCCGCCGCGCCGCCGACGGCCCG
>JANXVR010000144.1 GCA_025351565.1 Actinomycetes bacterium | reverse complement strand
CGGAGAACGTCCGGACGCAGGACCTCCAGCGGACTTCCCTGCGCCAGGATCGACTTGTTCACGCATACCAAGCTGGGAAGGTGAGCCGCCACGGCGTTGAGGTCGTGCGTGGTCATCACGATGGAGATGCCTTCGTGGTTCAGTTCGTGCAGGAGGTGGAGGATGTCGTGCCGCGTTCGTACGTCCACCCCGCTCGTTGGCTCGTCCAGGACCAGCAGGTCGGGCTTGCGGATCAGGGCTCTGGCGATGAAGGCCCGTTGCTGTTGACCGCCGGAGAGCGCGCGGATGTGCCGATGGGCCAGGTCGCCTATCCCCAGCTGATCCAGGACCTCACGGGCGCGACGGCGCATGGGGGCAGAGGACCAGGGCAGCCGTCTCCCATCTCCAGCCGTTCCGAGGAGCGCGACCTGCTCCACCGTGATGGGGAAGTTCCAGTCGATCGCCTCGAGCTGCGGCACGACACCGAGCCGAAGTCGCCCGCCGTCCCGACCCGTTCCCCGCATGACCGTTCCCGCGCTCGGTCGCAGGGACCCGTCCATGAGCCGAAGGAGCGTCGTCTTCCCTGCGCCGGAGGGTCCGACGATGCCGCAGAACGCGCCTTCAGGGATCGCGAGATCGATGTCGCGCAGGACCGGCCCTTCACCGTAGGTGAGTGACACGCCGCGGAATTCCAGGACCGGATGATGCATCGGTCAATCGTAGGTGTTGGTGAAATGGACGGCGTCCAGAGCGGATGGGTCCCCGCCCAGGTCGGTTACGATCGTCCGCACGTCGTAGAGCATCAACCCTACGTAGGAGTGCTCCGGGTCACCCGGGTTGCCGGGAAGATCGTCATCCCGCAGGGTGTCCTCGTACTTCGCGCCCGTGTCCGCCGCGATCTGCGCAAGGACGGGGCTCGGGAACACCTCCGAGCCGAAGATGGCCGGGAGGTGATTCGCCCTGATCTGATCGATGATCGCCGCGACCTCCTGCGCACTGGGCTGGGCGAAGTTCACCGGCTGGATGGCGCCGATCACCGTCATGCCGTAGTGCGCGGCGAAATAGGCGAACGAGTCGTGGTAGGTGAGCAGCAAGCGGTTCGCCTGGGGGATCGTGTCGACGGCCTTGTGTACCGCGCCGTTCAGCGCGCTGAGCGTGGCCAGGTAGGCCTTCGCGTTCGCGTCGTAGGTGGCCTTGTTGGCTGGGTCCGCCTTGTCGAGCTGCTGCTGGATGAGCTTCGTATACGTGATCGCGTTCGCCACATCCATCCACAGGTGAGGGTTGGGGTGCCCGCCCGACCTGGGGAACGAGAAGTCGTAAAGGTACTGGCTGGGCGTGAGCGCGTTCAGCCCCAGCTGGTAGATAACGGCGCTGTCCTTCTTGTTAGCCTGCGCGAGCGCCAGCGTCGGATCCTCCAGGTCCAGCCCGTTCAAGAAGACGAGGTCGGCTTCGGACAGTGTGCGGGCGGTGTCGGCCGTAGGTTCGAATGTGTGTGAATCCACGCCTTCGGGGATGAGACCGTGCACATCGGCCGCGCTGCCGGCAACGTTCCGGACGATGTCGACGATGGGCGCCACCGATGCGTCGACCTGAAGCTTCCCGCTGCTGCTGCCCGTTGGCGAACCGCATGCCGCGGCGCTCATCATCGCCAGAACAGCCACGATCGCAACGAACCTTCGCACCCGGATCCCCCGTTTCACCGTTGTCCCGGACGCCCGAACTTCGCACCCGAACTCCAAGCTGCTGGGTAAGCATACCGGCTTCTTGCAATTCATTGCAATAGGGAGCCTATGCAACTGGCTAGAACCAAGGCGTTTCGCGGTAGTCGCCGAACACCTCCGTAAGCGCGGCGACGATCTCCCCCTCGGTGCAGCGTGCCCCGGCACACTCGATCAACGGTTCCATGAGGTTCGCTTCCGTTCTGGCGGCGGCGGCCAAGTCCGTGAGCGCCGACTCAGCCCTACTCTGCTCGCGCTCGGCCCGGGTGCGAGCGATGCGCGTTCGCTGCGCGACCTCAGCCTCGCCGCCGATGACCAGGGTATCCACGCCCGGGTCGTTCGGATCCACGAACGCGTCCACCCCGACCCTGACCAGATCGCCCGTCTCGTATCTACGCTGCTCGGCGAACGCGGACTCCGCGATCTCCTGCTGGAACCACCCTCGTTCGATCCCCTCCAACACGCCTTCGAGCATGGAGCCGCGGCCCATCGCGTCGATGTGGCCGAAGATCTCCTCGGCCCCCGCCTCCATCCGATCGGTCATCGCCTCAACGAAGTACGAGCCTCCCAGCGGGTCCGTCACATCGGCGACACCGCTTTCGTGCGCGATGATCTGCTGGGTGCGAAGGGCGAGCTTCGCCGCGGCTTCGGTGGGGAGCGCCAGGACCTCGTCCAGCGCGTTCGTATGGAGGCTCTGCGTGCCGCCGAGGACCGCTGTCAGTGCCTCGAGCGCCGTCCGAACCACGTTGTTCATCGGCTGCTGGGCGGTGTTGGAGACGCCGGCCGTCTGGGTGTGGAACCGCAACCGCAGGGCGGCCGGGTCCGTAGCCCCGTAGCGGTCACGCAGCCACCGGGCCCAGATCCGCCGGGCCGCCCGCAGCTTGGCCAGCTCCTCGAACAGATCGATGTGCGAATTGAAGAAGAAGCTGAGCCCAGCGGCGAACCGGTTCAGATCGAGTCCCCGATCCATCCCTAACTCGACGTAGGCGAACCCGTCCGCCAGCGTGAACGCGAGTTCCTGCACAGCCGTCGCCCCGGCCTCGCGGATGTGGTAACCGCTGACGCTGATGGGGTGGAATTTGGGGGCGCGCGCGGCGCAGAACTCCATGAGGTCGCCGATCAACCGCAGGTGCGCCCGCGGCGGGAAGATCCACTCCTTCTGCGCGATGTACTCCTTCAGGATGTCGGTCTGGAGCGTGCCGCCCAGGCCCTCCCACGCCACCCCTTGTTCCTCTGCCGCCGCAAGGAAGAACGCGAATGCCACCGGTGCGGGGCCGCTGATGGTCATGGACGTCGTGATCCGCTCCAGCGGTATCCGATCGAACAGCACGCGCATGTCGTCCAGCGAGTCGACCGCCACGCCGCACCTTCCGACCTCCCCTTCCGAGGCAGGGTCGTCGGAATCGAGCCCCATCAGCGTCGGCATGTCGAACGCCACCGAGAGCCCGGTCTGTCCGTGGTCCAACAGGAACCGGTAACGGGCGTTCGTCTCCTCCGGCGTGCCGAACCCGGCGAACTGCCGCATCGTCCACAGGCGCCCTCGGTACATCGAGGGATAGACGCCGCGGGTGAACGGGAAGGCGCCGGGGGCACCCAGATGCTCGACGGGATCCCAGCCGATCAGATCGCCGGGGCCGACGAGGGCCGGGACGGGCTGTCCGGACAGGGTCGTGTGGCTCCGGTGCGCCGAGGGAGGATCCGAGGGGCGTTCGCGCGCTTCGACCAACGAGATCGTCCCCTTCCCCGGCTCCGCCTACGTGGCGCCAGCCTCGCGAACCAGCATAGCCGCGGCCGCGTACGGGTCCAGGCGCCGTGCCGCCAGATCGGCAGCCAGGGCCGGCTCGTGCGCCAGGGTGGCGGCCGCCTTCACGCGGAACCGCTCGGCCGCAAGCGCCTCAACCTCGCGGAGCAGTCGCGCCCGCCGCTTGTCCTCTAGGGCGCCGGAGGAGCGCAGGTGGTCGCGGTGGGCTTCGATCGCGGCCCATAGCTCGTCCACCCCGGCATGCTGCAACGCGGTGGTCTGCAGGACCGGGGGATCCCATCCCCGTGCCGCACCCATGCGGAGCATCTGCCGCAGCTCGCGCACCACCTCACCCACCCCATCGCGATCGGCTTTGTTCACCACGAAGACGTCGGCGATCTCGAGGATCCCGGCCTTGGCCATCTGCACAGCGTCACCCAGACCCGGGGCCAGCACCACGACGGCCGTATCGGTGGCGGCGGCGACGTCCACCTCCGCCTGGCCCACGCCGACGGTCTCCACGACCACGCGCGCATACCCCGCTGCGTCCAGGATCCGAACCGCCTCGGGGGCCGCCAACGCCATCCCACCTAGGTGACCGCGCGTCGCCATCGACCGGATGAACACGTCGGGGTCGGTGGCGTGTTCCTGCATCCTGACCCGGTCCCCCAGGAGGGCTCCCCCCGTGTAGGGCGACGTCGGATCCACCGCCAGCACGGCGATCCGAAGATCCTGCGCTCTGGCAACGCGCACCACCTCGCCGGCAAGGGTCGACTTCCCCACCCCCGGGGCCCCCGTCAGACCGATGGTGGCGGCGCGGCCGGTGGCGGCGTAGATACCGGCCGAGAGGCCTTCGAGCCCCGGGTCGCCGTCCTCGACCAGCGAGATCGCGCGCGCGACGGCTCGCCGTTCGCCGGCAAGAACGCCTGAGATCAGTTCCTGGATCCGCACGGGACGGAGCCTACCCCGCCGGACGGCCGGTTCCGGCGGAGGCTGCGCCGGGCATGGCCCCCAGTGCCAGACGGAGCGAACGGCAGAGTGCGCGCTGGGCGATCAACGCCGGGTCGTCGTCCGTTGCAACGCGAGCACGGATCATCCCAAGGTTCACCTGTTCCCGCTGGAGGCGGTGCAGCACGGCGGCCGCACGCGAACCGGCTCGTCGGCGCATGTCGCGGCGGACCCGTCTTCGACGGTGAGGGCTCGCCAGGACGTCGAGTTCCTCCGTGGAGATCCCGCCGCCATCCGTCTCGCCTTCCAGCATCCCGGCGAGCCACCGGCGTTCTCGCCTGCGCGCGAGCGCAAGCGCAAGCACCACGAACCCGAGGAGGGGCAGCCCCTTCACGCTCGTCGCGAACAGGATCTGGAACAGATCCGCCCCGTGCCACGGCTGTGCTGGGAAGAGGTCCAGGAACGGCGAGTTCCACACGAAATGCGCCACGACGGCGACCGTTGCCAACCCGGCGAGCACCACGGCCTTCCGCCCGCGTGACGTTCTCCCCCCGCGCTCTACGGCGTAGCCGATCCCCATGCCAACGAGCCCCGTGTAGAGCACGTGGCTGTACAGCCCGTTCGCGACCATCCGGAGGAAGAACCCCCGCCACACCCCTGCGGGCTTCCCGCCGAACACCGCCATGAAGTAGAAGACGTCCTCAACCACCGCGAAGCCAAGGCCCACCATTGCCCCATAAACGAACCCGTCCATCGCGTCGTCGATCTCCTCGCGCACGACGAGGTAGATGACCACCACGCCCAAACCCTTGAGCGCTTCTTCGACGATGGGGGCCGTCAAGGCCGCCGTCCACCGCGCCGCGAACGCCGGGCCGCCCACGCGGCTCACCACCAACCCCCACCCCTCGTTCGCGTAGCCGGCGAGGGTCGTGGCGACGACACCGCCCCATGCCAGCGCGGCGATCAGCACCGAGGGCGGCTGGCGTTCGTAGAGGTCCAGGACGTAGACGAGGGCGCCGGCCGGGAGCGCGTAGATCAGGACCAGCGCCCAGGACAGGGCCCAGCCCGAAGGAGACAGCTGCTGGAACACCCGTTGCTGGCTCCACGTCACGAACCCCGTGGCCACCAGGAGGCCGACGAACAGCCAGAACGCCGGACGCTCGATCTGGAAGAACGACCGATGCGTCGACCGAACGGGCGAGGGCACCCGCGCCGCCGTACTCACACGATCACAGCTCGCTGGATCATCGAACCGATATCGCCCGAGGCATACGAGAGCAAGCCCGCAGGGGCCCATCCGTCGAAGATGACGCCGTTCCCGCTGGGCCCAACGATAACGGTGACCTCGCCGTCGATCGGCGTGCTGGTCTCCCGGATCACTCCGGCGTAAGAGAACCGAACGCCCTGGAGCCCCGCGGCCGTGTGAACGGGCTCCAGTTGCGAAGAGACAGAGAGCCGGGTAAGCGGGTTCTCCAGTTCGCGGGTATAGGTGGCGGCCAGCGACTCGGCAGTTCCGCCGACCCCTGGGTACGCGATCACATCGACGCTCCCTCCCCCGCGAGTGAGCCGGGCGAACATCGGGCCGCTCGTGCCTAGCCGGCCCCGCCCAGCGAGAGACCAGCCGGACAGCGGCTGGACGGTCACGACGCCCGCCACCCGTATCGGCGGCCCGGCAGGCTCGGAGAGGGCCCCGGCTGCGGCGTAGCCACCACCCACGAGCAGGAGCAGTCCCGCCACCACGCCGAACAGTGGGAGCCAACGGCGTTCACGGCGCTGGGGATCTCCCTGCTCGCCTGACCGCGGGGCTTGGACGGTGACGGCCATCAGCGTGCCGAGAGGAGCGTCGTCAAGCGAGCTACCAGCACCGGATGACCGAGCAGCCCGCCGATCCGCACCCGGCGGCGGAGGATGCCGGCCACCACCGCTCTCCCCTGCGGCCGCAAGAGGTCCGGAAGCCCGAACCGAAGCGGCGCCCCCGCGATGGCCAGCAATCGTGCCGAGTCCGCACGCACCCGGACGAGAGCCGCCGGGTCCACGCCCTCCTTCACCCGAACCCCGCCCGAACCGACGTGGAGCGTCACCGCGGCCCCTGCGTCCGGCGCCTCGATCGTGAACACCCCGGCCTTCAGCAGCCGAGCGCGCGCAGGATCGCGCGCGAGGTTCTGCTCGATGAGGCTGCCGAGCATAGAGGCCAGACCGCTCGGCTCCGGATCCGCGTAGACGACCACGTTCATGGGATCAGGACCACCTTCGTGGCCTCGCGCCGATCGAAGAGCGCGTAGCCGGCGGCGGCCTCCTCCAGTGGGAGACGGTGGGAGATGAGCGGCGAGGGATCGATCCGGCCGTCCATCACTTCCTCCAGCGCGTCTTCCCACCACGCATGGATGGGGCACAAACCGCTGAACCGAACGGTCAGTGCCCTGGTCCAGTAGACGCCGAGCTGTATCTCCGCCGTCTCGCCGGCGTAGACCCCTGCCACCACGACGGTTCCCCCCGGCCGGGCGAACGCCACAGCGGCCTCGAACGCGGCGGGGTTCCCCACGGCTTCCAGGACCACGTCGGCGCCGCGCCCACCGGTCGTTTCGGCCATCGCCATCTGCGGGTGGCGCTTGGCCGGGTCGACCGGCGTGGCGCCCACCGATGCCGCAAGCGCCAGCCGCGCCGGTTCGGGATCCATCACGAAGACGTGGGCCGCCCCCAGGCTTGCTGCGGCCTGAGCGCAGAAGAAGCCGAGCGGCCCCGCGCCCACCACGGCGACCGTATCCCCATCGGTGATCCCGCCAAGCGACGCGGCGTAGTACCCCGTGGTCAGGATGTCTCCGAGGAAGAGAGCCCGTTCGTCCTCAAGTGACTCGGGGATCGGGAGGAGGTTCACATCGGCCCGCGGCACGCGGACACGTTCGGCTTGGGCTCCGGGAACCGAGCCGGTGAATGGACCGCCACCGAACATCTGTCCCTCGTCGCAGAGCGCCGACATCCCCCTGCTGCAGTACCAGCAGTCGCCGCACGCGATGTCGAACGAGATGACCACGCGGTCGCCGGGCTGCACGCGCAGCACGTCCTGGCCGACCTCCTCGACCACACCTACCGCCTCGTGCCCCAAGACGTCGCCCACGTCCATCGGTGTCTTGCCGTGGAAGAAATGCAGATCGGAACCGCAGATCCCGGCGCGCGTCACCCGGACCACGGCGTCGTCGCGACTCTGCAGCTGCGGCTCGGCCACGTCGGTGACCAGGACCCGTCCCGCCCCGTCGAACACGACGGCTCGCATCAATCGTCAGGGAAGGTCGTGTCCACCTCGCCGGTGAGGTGGACCAGCTCGTTGGCGGCGTTGACGTAGCGGATGATCGTGGGGAGGTCGCCTCTGACCTGCAGCTTGCCCTGCACCATCCCGCGGATGGGGTCCAGGTCCCCCCGCAGCACGTCCTTCCAGCGCGAATAGGGCGCCCGGATGATGAAGGCAGCCTCGTCGCCTTGCTCGGGCGCCACCACCCCCCCGCCGCGACACCCGCCGTGCCAGAGATCAAGGTATCCCCACACATCCTCGGGCAGCCGCTTGTCGGGCTCGGCCTCGACGAGGAACGAGATGTCTCCCTCCCAGGACTCGGCGGCCCTCCGGTAGACGGCCGAACCGTTGATGAGGACGATGAAATCCTGGAACCACTCATCGGTTGGGAACCGCGGCATCAGACCCCTTTCTCGATGCCCAGCATACGGATGAACTACCCCCCGGACTTCGGGAGCCAGAACAGCAGCACGATCCCCACGATGTTGAACGTGCAGTGGGCGGCGATGTTCGTCACCAGGTTCTTCCGGCGTTCGTAGAGCAGCGCCAGCCCCAGGCCCGTCACCATCATGCTCAGGACCAGCACCAGAGCCCCGTGCCACTCCCCCGTCCAGTGCACCACTCCGAACACCACCGCAGAGACGACGGCTGCCAGCGCGAAGCCTCTGCGGTCGCGGAGCCCCTTGAAGAGCACCCCCCGGAAGAACAGCTCCTCGGCGGGCGGGGCGATCGCGATGGCGAGGATCGCGGCAAGGATCTTGGCGGAGGATGAGAGACCGGTGGAGAGTTGGGACGGGATCACGATCCGTTCGTGGAAGGCTCGCTGGAGGAACCACAGGACGCTTCCCCCCACGGCGAACGCCACCACGATGTAGAGGAGCACACCCACGCCGACACCCACGCCGATCTCGCGGAGCCAACGGCCCCGGCTCGGAACCCCCAGCAGCGCGACCACCGGCTCGCGCCGAAGCATGAGCCAGCCAAGGATCGTCCCGACCATGGCCACATCAGCGAACAGGCTGACCACCAGCACGGGAGTGGTCGCGCCGCCGGAGGGTGCGACCACCGCGCCGAAGAAGAACAGGACGATCGAGCCGATCAGCAACTGCCCGATGACCACGTTGCCCAGCAGGAAGATGCCGAGTGAATGGAGCACCGTCCAGGTGGCGGGCGGGCGCCCGGGGGGTGACGGGCTGCCCGGCTCGAGGTCCCCGCGCGGCGGGATGGGAAGGCTCATGCGGCCACCATGGTCTCGCGGCGGGCGATCAGCGGCACGAACAGCAACACGGACACCGCCGAAGCGAAACCCAGCCCGAGCGCCGAGGCGCCCGTGTCGTTGACCACGTACGCCACGATGCTCCCCACCAGGATGGTGACAAGAGCGGCAGTGAGCGCCGGCTCCTCCCGGAGCACCGGTTCCAGGCGGGGGCCCGGCCGAAGCACGGCCCAGAGCGCCACCGGCACCCCCGCTACCGGGATCAACGCGAACGGATGCGTGACCACCAGGTTCGCGCCGATCCGGAGCCGCTCCAAGGCCGTTCCCACGATCCCTCCGGCGCGACCCGCGCCCTCGGCGAACCGCCCGATATGGGTCGGCGAAGACGCGAGGAAACGCTGTATGAGCACGACCAGCGCAGCCCCGGCAAGGGCTACGGCGCCGGTGGTGAGTACCGTCCTCACCGCGCCCGCCCGCGATCGAAGACCCCACCACAAGCCAGCCGCTGCGCACATCGTGATGGCCCCGCCCAGGTCGGAACCGGTCCACGGTGACCCCACGACCAACCCGGCTGCGAACAGCAACACCGCGCCCGTCCAGGCGCGCCGGAACCCGAGCGCCACGAACACCGCCGATCCGAGCACCAGCCCGATGAACGCGTTCGGCAACCCGAAGAACCTTCCGCCGTCCAGCTGAGATCCGCCCAGGAGGGGGGTGACCGCCCCCGGCCACCCCTGCGCGGCCTCCACGGTGAGCACGGTGAGCACGGCCATCCCCAGCCACACGACCGTGCGACCGGCGCCGGCGCGGCGGGCCAGGATCACGGTCGCCGTGGCGCCGAGGACGGTGACTCCCACCAGGAACGCGACCACCACCGCGTAGGTGAGCCGCGGGAACCGTCCGACTTCGAGCAACGCCAGCGCCAGCGGGATGACGCAGATCGCCGACCACGCCCCGGCCAGCCGCACTCGGTGCGTTGTCCGGGAGCCGAGTGCCAGCACCGCCAACGCGAACACCCCCGCGATCGCGGCGAAGAAGCCGGTGGTCACGCCGATCGGGACGGTCAACCGCCGCTGGTCGCGGTACCGCTGATAGAGGGCGAAGGGCGCCGGCGCGTCGGTCGCCCGGATCACGGCCCCGGTCACGGAGCTCGGTACTGCGGCCCCGGTCAGGTCCGCGATGGTGACCGCGATATCCGACGTGGTGACCACGCCGTCAGCGCGGGTGGAGTCGGACGTCAGCGCCCGCGACGCCGCGCCCGGCAGAACTCCCGCTCCGAGCGTCCCGGCGATCTGCGCACCGGTCCCGTTCGCCACCACGAGGGTGCCCAGTTCGTCTCCCGCTCGCGCGTCGGCGAACGACGGAGACCGCGACACGATGAACAAGGACACCTGCCCGGGCCCCGATGCGGCCATCGCGGTTCTCACCCGGTCGAAGACGGCCCGCATCCTCGAAGGGTCGACGCCGCCGCCGGGTCCCGCAACAGAACCCTGGTCCATCTCGACGAAAGGCCGCCTGGTCCCGAATACGTCTTCGATAACGGTGCCGAGCGGGATGCGTTGGCTCACCAGGGCCACCCCGCCCAACGACGCCAGGGCGGACACCCGACCGCCGACACCCAGCACGTCCTGGAACCCCGCGTTGTCGATGGTGACCAGCACCACCGTGGGCGGGACCGCGATCGAAGGCAGCTCGCGGGCGGCGGCGGCCCCTGAGCCGAGGCCGGCAACCGGCAACACCGCGAACAGCCCGGCGATCGTGCGCCGGGCCTTCACGGGAACACAGAGCCGGCGTGTTCGCGGACCGCCGTCGCGCCCAAGGCGGCGAGCTTCGCCTCGAAGTCCTCGTACCCCCGGTCCACGTGATGCATGTCAGAGATCTCGGTCACCCCTTCCGCGCAGAGTGCGGCGATGACCATCGCGGCCCCAGCCCGGATATCCAGGGCCCGCACCGGCGCCGCCGAGAGGCGATCCACCCCTCGGATCACGGCATGGTGACCTTCGGTTCGGATATCCGCGCCCATGCGGCGGAGTTCGTCCACATAGAGGAACCTGCTCTCGAAGACGTTCTCGGTGGCGATGCTGGTCCCGGCGGCGGTGGCTAGCGTGGACATGAGGATGGGTTGAAAGTCCGTGGCCAGGCCCGGGTACGGGAGCGTGACGAAGTCGACGGCGCGCGGCCGGTCCTCCTGACGGATCCGCAGGCCGCCATCGGTAACCTCGATGGCAGCGCCCGCGTCGGCGAGCTTGGTCAGGGGTATCTCCAGATGGTCCTGCCGTCCTCCCAAGAGCTCGACGTCGCCGCGGGTCGCCACCGCGGCCATGGCCCAGGTTCCCGTTTCGATGCGATCTGCAACCACCGTGTGACCGGCCGGAGCGAACGAATCCACCCCGTCGATCTCCAGTGTGCTGGTGCCGGCGCCGCCGATACGGGCACCCATCTGCGTCAGGAACGCGGCCAGGTCCGTGATCTCGGGCTCCCGCGCGGCGTTGTCGATGACGGTGGTGCCGCGGGCGGCAACCGCAGCCATGAGGAGGTTCTCGGTCGCACCCACACTCGGGTAGTCAAGCGTGATCGCGGCGCCGCGGAGCTCGGGCGCGGTGGCCAGCAGGAAGCCGTGTTCGCTGTGGATCTCGGCTCCCATCTTCTGGAGGCCCCGGACGTGCAGGTCGATCGGACGGGAGCCGATGGCGTCACCTCCGGGCATCGCCACCTGCGCGCGCCCCCGCCTGGCAAGCAGTGGCCCCAGGACCACGATCGAAGCCCGCATCTGCCGCACCAGTTCGTAGGGGGCTTCTTCGGAAGCCAGCGTCGTCGCGTCGATGGATACCGACGACCCGTTCCAGGCGACGCCTGCTCCCAGGTGTTCGAGGACCTCGCCCATCAGCCGGCAATCCAGGATGTGCGGAACATTGCTGAGCACGCTCTCCCCGGGCGCCAAGAGGGAGGCCGCCATGAGTTTGAGAGCGGAGTTCTTCGCGCCGGAGATGGGGATCGAACCGGAGAGCCGGGCGCCCCCCGTCACGAGAAGACGGTCCATGAACCCCCGATTCTAGGGAACGAAGCGGGCGGCAGCGCGCAGGCCCCGTGGAGTTCCGGTGACAAGGCTCAGCCGGCCATGGCGACCCTGGCGGCAGCCTTCGTGATGGCAGCCTTGACCTGCGGGTCGGAGCCATCATCCGAGGCGCGGAGTTCCTCCACCCGGCGCCTGGCCGCGGCCACGTCGATCTCACCGGCCAGCTCGGCGCCGGAAGCCAGGACATCGGCTCTGGTCACCCCGCCCTCGGAGGACACGTGAAGGAATCCTCCGTCGATGACCGCGACGATGTCGCCCGAGTCCTGCGTGATCTTGAGCGCGCCGACCGCGAGCTGAACCAGGATGGGCATGTGCCCGGCCTGGATCCCGACCTCCCCGTCAACACCGCGGGCGATCAAGAGCGGGGTCTCCCCCGACCAGACCTCACGCTCCGGCGTGACGATGTGCACCTCGACCGGCACTAGGCCGCCTCCATCTTCTTCGCGTTCTCGACGGCCTCTTCGATACCGCCGACCAACAGGAACGCCTGCTCGGGCAGATGGTCGTAGTCACCTTCGCACAGGCCCTTGAACGACGCGATCGTCTCGTCGATGGGCACGTACTTGCCAGGGATCCCGGTGAACTGCTCCGCCACGAAGAACGGCTGCGACAGGAACAGTTGGATCCGGCGGGCGCGCGAGACGATGACCTTGTCCTCTTCCGACAGTTCGTCCACACCGAGGATCGCGATGATGTCCTGCAGGTCCTTGTTGCGCTGCAGGATCTCCTGCACGCGCCGGGCGACATCGTAGTGCGCCTGCCCGACATAACGGGCGTCCAGGATCCGGCTGGTGGAGTCCAGCGGGTCCACGGCCGGGTAGATCCCGAGCGAGGCGATATCACGGCTGAGCACCGTCGTGGCGTCCAGATGCGCGAACGCCGTGTGCGGCGCCGGGTCGGTGATGTCGTCGGCGGGGACGTAGATGGCCTGGAGCGAGGTGATCGAGCGGCCCTTCGTCGAGGTGATCCGCTCCTGCAGGACGCCCATCTCGTCGGCCAGTGTCGGCTGGTAACCCACGGCGCTCGGCATCCGCCCGAGCAGCGTAGAAACCTCCGAGCCCGCCTGGGTGAACCGGAAGATGTTATCCACGAACAGGAGCACGTCCTTACGCTCCACATCGCGGAAGTACTCGGCCATGGTGAGCGCGGAGAGCGCCACGCGCAGACGCACGCCCGGCGGTTCGTCCATCTGACCGAACACCAGGGCGGTCTTCTCCAGCACGCCGGACTCTTGCATCTCCAGGAAAAGGTCGTTCCCCTCACGGGTCCGCTCCCCGACTCCGGCGAACACTGACACGCCGCCGTGCTGCTCGGCCTGACGGCGGATCATCTCCTGGATGATGACGGTCTTGCCCACCCCGGCTCCACCGAACATCCCGATCTTCCCGCCCTGGACATAGGGCTCCAGGAGGTCGATGACCTTGATCCCCGTTTCCAACATCACAGACTTCGGCTCAAGCTCGTCGAACGGCGGGCTGTCGCGGTGGATGGGCCAGTAGTCGCTCGCGGTGATCTGGTCCATCGTCGTGTCGAGGGGCTCGCCGAGCACGTTGTACACGTGTCCGAGCACCCCTTCGCCCACCGGGACCATGATCGGCAAGCCCGTATTGACCACCGGTGCCCCGCGGACCATCCCGTCGGTCGGCTTCAGCGCGATGGCGCGGACCTGGCCGCCGCCGATGTGCTGGGCGACCTCACAGGTGATCGTGGTGGTCTGACCACCGAGGGTGACATCGACGCGCAGCGCCGTGTTGATCTCCGGCAGTTCGGACGGAGGGAACTCCACGTCGATGACCGGGCCGATGACCCGTACGACCTTCCCGTTGATGTTCTCGTGCTCAGCTGGCATCGGTTACTCCTTTGATGCGCCCGACAGGGCCTCGGCCCCACCGACGATCTCCATGATCTCGGTCGTGATCTCATCCTGGCGGGCGCGGTTCGCCTGCCGGGTCAGCACCTTGATGATCTCTTCAGCGTTCTCGGTCGCGGCCTTCATGGCGCGCCTGCGCGCCGCGTTCTCCGACGCGGCCGATTCGAGCAGCGCCGCGTACACCTTCGTGATGAGGTACTGCGGCAGGAGGTGGTCCAGGATCTGCGCCGGCGCGGGTTCGAACAGGTACTCGGCGTGCGCGGCTTTCGCCGTCTTTCCGCCGACCTCTTCCGGGGCGATCGGCAGGAACCGCTTCTCCGTCGCTCGCGCGGTGAACGCCGAACGGAAGTCGGTGTAAGCGCAGTACAGCTCGTCGATCTCACCGTCGGCGAAGTCTTCGATGAGCCGGCGGCCGATCTCCTCGGCCTTCTCATACGGCGGAACTTCGCTGAAACCCTGCCACTCGGCGCGCATGGGGACCCCACGGAACCGGAAGTAGCCGACGCCCTTCTTCCCGCAGACGTAGACCACCGGCTCCAAGCCGCGAGCACGAACGGATGCGATGGTCGTCTCCGCGATCTTCATCACGTTCGAGTTGTAGGACCCCGCCAACCCGCGGTCGGAGGTGGCGACGAACACGCCGACCTTGGTTGGGTGCTCGCGGGCCTCCAGGAGCGGGTGGTTCAACGAGCCGGCCTGCCGCGCGAGGTCTTCCATGGCGCTCGTGAGCTGGTTCGCGTACGGCCGCGAGGCTTCGACCCGGGCCTGCGCGCGCACGATGCGCGAAGAGGCGATGAGCTCCATGGCTCGCGTGATCTTCATCGTCGACTGCACCGACTTGATCCGCCTGCGAACGACCCGGAGTTTGGCGCCCATCTACCTATCCCGGCGCGGGGGCATCGGTGTGGCCGACGGGACCCGCCTCTGCTTCGAATCCCGCCCGCGTTACTTCCGGGCTCTCCGGTTCCGGCGCGGGCTCCTCGACCGAGGACATGCGGTCCCAGCCCACATCGGGCTTGATCTCATCGGGCGCCGTGGTCTGTCCGAGGGCCGCGGCCGAACCCGGCCCGGTCTCCGTCGGCTTGAAGGTCGACGCGAACGTCTCGATCGCGGTCTTCAGCGCCGTCTCCGTCTCGGTCGAGAGGTCTCCGCTGGTACGGATGGCGGCGAGGATCTCCGGCTGACGGGTCTCCAGGAACTCCCCCAACCCCACCACGAACCGCTTCGCATCCTCGACCGGATACTCGTCGATGAACCCACCGGTGGCCGTGTAGATGAACACCACCTGCTTCTCCACCGGCGCAGGCTGATACTGCGGCTGCTTCAACACCTCGATCACGCGGGCCCCGCGCGCGAGCTGCCGCTGCGAAGCCTTGTCCAGCTCCGAACCGAACTGCGCGAATGCCTCCAGGGCCCGATACTGTGCCAGGTCGATCCGCAGGCGTCCGGCGACCTTCTTCATCGCCTTGACCTGCGCGGCGCCACCGACGCGGCTGACCGACACGCCGACGTTGATCGCTGGACGGACCCCGGAGAAGAACAGCTCGGGCTCCAGGAAGATCTGACCGTCGGTGATCGAGATGACGTTCGTCGGGATGTAGGCGGAGATGTCGCCGCCCTTGGTCTCGATGATGGGGAGCGCCGTCAGCGAACCGCCGCCCAACTCGTCGTTCAGTTTCGCGGCTCGCTCCAACAGGCGCGAGTGCAGGTAGAACACGTCACCGGGGTATGCCTCGCGGCCCGGGGGACGACGAAGGAGCAGCGACAGCGTGCGATAGGCGGTGGCCTGCTTGGATAGGTCGTCGTAGACGATTAGCGCCGCCTCGCCGTTGTACATCCAGTAGGCGCCGAGCGCCGCACCCGCGTAGGGAGCCAGGTACTGGAACGGCACCGGGGACGACGCGGCTGCGTTCACGATGGTCGTGTACTCCAGGGCGCCGTTCTCACGGAGCGTTTCGACGACCTCCGCGACGGTGGACGCCTTCTGGCCGATGGCCACGTAGATGCACTTGACCTGACGGTCGGTGCACCACAGTTCGCGCTGGGCGATGATCGCGTCGATGGCTACCGCGGTCTTGCCGGTCTGCCGGTCGCCGATGATGAGCTGGCGCTGCCCCCGGCCGATCGCCGTCATGGCGTCGATGGCCGTGATCCCCGTGTAGAGCGGTTCCTTCACCGGCTGCCGGCTGACCACGTTCGCGGCCTGAACCTCGAGGTTGCGCGACTCGGTGGACGCGATCGCGCCCTTGCCGTCGATCGGGCGTCCAAGCGCGTCGACCACCCGGCCGAGGAACCCGTCGCCGACGGGGATCGAGAGGATCCGGCCCGTCTGCTTAACCGGGTCGCCCTCTTCGATGTGCGAGGCGTCGCCGAGGATGATGCAGCCGATCTCGTGTTCGTCCAGGTTGAAGGCCACGCCGAGGATCCCGCCGGGAAACTCGAGGAGTTCGTTCGCCATGGCCTGCGGAAGGCCCGAGACGCGCGCGATGCCGTCACCGGTCTCGATGACGCGGCCGACCTCCTCGCGGTCGATGGAGGGCGTGTAGCTCTCGACGTTCTTCCGCAGGGCGTCGGCGATGCTTGCCGGGTCGATCAGGTTGGATGCCATCGCGTTAGCTCCCTAGTTGCTGTTTGGCGTTCGTGAGGCGGCTCGCGAGCGAGCCGTCGAAGACCTCGTTGCCCACACGGGCAACGAGTCCACCGACCACCGTCGGATCGACGATGACCTTTACTTCGATGTCGTGTCCTGTCGCCTGCGCGAGCGCGGCAGCGATCCGGTCGCGCTGCGCTTCGGTCAGATCAACCGCGGTACGAACCTCCGCGACCTCGTGGCGCCGGCGATCGGCTGCGAGCGCGGCGACGGCATCGGCGATCGCGCCGAGGTCACGAGCGTGCCCGGACTCCACGAGGAACCCGATGAGGTTCATCGTCACGGGGTGCGCGCGGTTGTTCAGAAGGTCGCGAACCACGGCCTTGCGGTTCTCGGCCGGAAGCGCGGCGTCGGTGAGCGCCTCGCGGAGCCCGGCGTTGGCCTCCATCGCCCGCGCGAACGCGAACAGCTCGTCCTCGACCTTGCCCAGCGCTCCCTCGGCTCCGGCGATGGCGAGCACTGCGTCGGCGTAGCCGGCAACCAACGACTCCTTGGTCAATTCAGCTCCCGTTCCCGCTGGAGGCCACCTGGTCGATGTACTCGTCGATCAGACGTTCGTGCGCGGACTTGTCGAGGGACTGCCCGACCACGCGACCGGCGAGTTCGACGGCGATGTCACCGACCTGGGTCCGCAGCTCGGCGAACACGCGGTCGCGCTCGGCCCGGATCTCCTCTTGGGCGTGGGCAACGGTCGCCTGGGACTCCTGCTCGGCTTTGGCCTGGATGTCACGGCGGAGCTGGTCGGCGGTCTTGCGAGCCTCTTCGATGATCCGATTCGCCTCATCGCGGGCACCGGCCAGGTTCGCCCGGTACTCGGTCAAGACCTGGTCGGCTTCGCCTCGGGTAGACTCGGCCTTCTCCATCTCACCCTGGATCTTGGCGGTTCGTTCGGCGAGCATCTTGTTCAGAGCCGGGAACGCGAACTTCGCGATGACACCGAACACCAGGAGGAAGGCGATGGTGCCGTAGATGAGCTCAGCCGGGTCCGGCAGGATCGGATTCTTCGCCTCGGCGGCGATCAGCGCTACTGCGGGCAGCATGCGCGGTTCCCCTTACTTGACGAGGAAGGTGAGGACGAAGCCCAGCAGTGCGAGCGCCTCGACGAAGGCGATCCCCAGGAACATCGTCGTGCGGACCTGGCCTGCGGACTCGGGCTGGCGGGCCATGGCTTCAACGGACTTGCCCACCAGGAACCCGATGCCGATGCCGGGGCCGATGGCCGCGAGGCCGTAGATGAGTCCCTGGCCGATCGGCGTACCGATGGTCGCAGCCGCGAGCAGTGAAAGTGCGGTCATTGCCATTCCTCCTTAGTGCTCGGAGCTGGTGGCCCCGGAGATGTAGACGGCGGTCAAGAGCGTGAAGATGTAGGCCTGCAACAGGCCCACCAGAACCTCGAATGCGGTCATGAACGTCCCGAGCGCGAACGAGGCCGCCGCGAACGGGATGGTGACGATCTTGAACTGCAGGTACCACGTCCCCAGGAAGAAGATCGTGAGGATCAGGTGCCCGGCGATCATGTTCGCCAGGAGCCGGACGGACAGGGTGAGCGGCCGCAAAAGGAACACCGAGACGAACTCGATCGGCGTGACCAGGATGTAGATGGGCTTGGGAACCCCCGGCGGGAACAGCACGCTCTTCAGGTAATGCCCGCCGCCCTGCGCCTTGATGCCCGCGATGTTGAAGACCAGCCAGACGAGCACGGCGAGCATGAGCGGGATGGCCATGCGCGACGTCGTCGGGAACTGGATCCCCGGGATGATCCCGAACACGTTGTTCACCCACACGAAGACGAAGATCGTCGTGAAGAACGGGACATAGGCCAGGCCGGCCGGACCCATGACCTCGAGCGCGATCCCGTCACGGATGAAGTCGACGACGGCCTCCATCGCGTTCTGGATCCCGGTGGGGATGAGCTTCGGCTTGCGGAACGCAGCCAGGAACAGGACCGAGATGATCACCACCGACAGGAGCATCAGGAGCGAGACCTTCGTCAGGCACGCGGGGCCACTGCCGATGATGCAGCTCTTGGTGTAGTCGAAGATCGAGGTGTCCGGAGGGGTGAAGCCCGCCGGGGGCTTCGAGATCCCGTGGAGGAACAAGCCGAGCATCTAGCGAGCCTCCTGAGCGGCGAGCACGGCGGCTGCGCGTACCGCTGCCGGATCGGCGGGGATCTGTAGCACAGCGCCCACCCCGCGGATCGCCAGCCGAGCCTCGTACGCGAGTAGGAGCATGGTGGCCGGCGCGACGGTCAGCACGAACGCAGTCGGCGAGAACCAGCCGAAGAGCCGGAGCACGAACAGCAGGCCGACGATCACGGCCATCCGAACGACGAGGCCGCCGAGGGCGGCCGCCTGCACGGCGGGGATCGAGATCTTGGAAGCCCATGCGAGCGACCAGCCATGCGCCGCGAAGTTCGCCGCTACGGCGATGATGCCGAGGGCGGACGAGACGCCCGCGCGCGGGCCGGCGATCACCCAGGCAATCGTCGTCGCAGCCACGAAGGCGAGCGCTGCGGGGACGAGAGCCCGGCGAACCATCTCGATCTCGGGTCGGTCAGTCATGGAGCCTTCCGTATCGCCAATACACCAGCCAGATGGACGTGAACATCCCCACCAACATGCCGATCGGCGTGAACAGCGCTTCGAAGCCGAGCCAATGGTCCAGGAGCTTCCCCGCCCCGCCCCAGACCAAGATGCCTGCCAGGAGGGTTCCGGTGATGCTCCAGGCCTGGTTCGCTTCCCTCCACGCTTCCCCTGAGTGGCGTCCCGGCATGAGCGCGCAAAGTATAGGGGCGTGTGAAGAAGTCGTCAAAACTGTTTCCGCAGGTCAGCAGCCGTTTTCTCGTGCGCTTGTGAAACCTTTCACGAACCGGGCGAGTCGAGGATCAGGCGGCCCGCGCCTCGGCGGCTTCGGTAGCCTTCGCCCGAGCAGCCAGTTCCAGGTCTTGCGCGAGCCGCCTCGCGTCCCGCTTGGACGTGTAGATCGGCATGAGCGAGGCCAGCACGGCGATCAAGACCCCGCCGGTGAACAGGAAGGTTCCGATGACGTTGAAGTCGGGCGTGAGGCCGGTCTTCGCAGATCCGTTGATCAGCAGCGGGAAGGTCGTAGCCGAGCCCGATACGAAGTACGTGATGACGAAGTCGTCGACCGACAGCGCGAACGAGAGCAGGAATCCCGCCATGATCGCGGGAAGCAGGAGTGGGAACGTGACCAAACGGAACGTCGTGACGGGGTTGGCGAAGAGATCCTGCCCGGCCTCCTCCAACTGCGGATTCAAGCCCAGGACCCGAGCGCGAACCGTTACCGCGACGAACGAGATCGAGAACATGACATGGGAGATGACGATCGTCGTGGGGCCGATCGGGATGAACTTGAACACGGTTGCGAACATCGTGAGGAGCGACGTACCCAAGACGATCTCGGGAGAGGCGATCGCAAGGAACACCAGGTAGTTCACCGCGCCGGATCCCCGGAACCGGTACCGCCCCAACGCGAGACCCAGGAGTGCCCCGATCCCCGTGGAGATCGCCGATGAGATGACGGCTATCTCCAACGACAGCTTGATCGCGGCGATGATCTGCGTGTTGGCGAAGATGTTCGTGAAGTTGCTGGTGGTGAACCCGACCCAGCGGAGGTTGATCCTGCCCGGCGGGTTGTTGAACGCGAACACGATCATCACGATCACGGGGATGATCAGGTAGAAGATCACGGCCGCGGTGAAGGCCGGGAGGAAGTAGCTGGTCCACCGTCGGCCGTGGCCTCGCCGCGGCGGCGCGGCGGCGGCCGAAGCTCCGATGGCGGGCGCCGTGGCCGAACTCATGCCGCCGTCGCTTCCATCACGGCGTCGGTACCAAGCGCGCGGGCGTAGAGGCTCGCGCCCACCAGGAGCACGGCCATCAAGACGAACGACAACGCCGCGCCGTGGGGGTAGTCGAAGAAGTCGAAAAACAGATGCTGGATGTTGTTGCCGATCATCCCGTTCTCGGGGCCGCCGAGGTATTGGTAGTTGATGAAGTCCCCAACGCCCGGAACGAAGGTCAGGAGGAACGAGGCGAACACCCCCGGAAGGGCGAGCGGCCACACGACCTTGAGGAACGTGGTCTTGCGGTCGGCGTAGAGGTCGCGCCCGGCTTCCAAGAGCCGGGGTTCGATCCGTTCAAGGGCCACATAGAGCGGCAGCACGGTGAACGGTAAGTAGTTGTAGGCGATGCCGAAGATGACGGCGTACCCGGTGCCCGTGATGTGGAAGCTGCTGCCCACCAGCCTCAGCCTGCGCAGCGTGCTCACAACGATCCCCTGATCCGACAACAGGAACGCCCATTGGTACGTGCGCAGGACGAAGGAGACGAAGAACGGAACCAGGAG
>JANXVR010000143.1 GCA_025351565.1 Actinomycetes bacterium | reverse complement strand
GGAGGAGCGGATCGCACGGCTTGCCGAACAGGAGAACCTGGACGCGATACGTCCGCCGCTGGACGGTGCGCAGGTCATGGAACGGCTGCGCCTCAAGCCCGGTCCCGAGGTAGGACGGGCGCTCGCCTACCTGATGGAGCTTCGCATGGACCGCGGTCCCATCCCTGAGGACGAGGCGTTCGAACTGCTGGATGCGTGGGCGAAGGACGCGGGGATCGGGTAAGAGCTGGAGCGTCGGTCGAGGATTTGGGTCCGGGGGCCGATACTGGACGGGTGACAGGCACGCCCGATCTCCGGCGAACGCTCGGCCGCGCGCAGGGCGCCGACGGCGGCTTCGGTCCTCGCCCCGGTTCGACGTCTGAGCCCGAGCCGACCGCCCTGGCTGCGATCGCCTTGGGCGCGGCCGGGGCTGGGGCCGCCGACTGGCTGGCCGCGCGTCAGGCGCCCGACGGGAGCGTCGGCATGCGGCTCGGTCCCGTCTGGAACGAGAGCGCGACCGCTCTTGCCGCGTTCGCGCTCGGCGGGACGGAGCGCCAGCGCGCGCTTGATCACGTGGCGGGGGAGCAGGGCCGAGCCACGCCGAACAGCCCTATCGTTCCCCACGACGGGTCGCTGCAGGGATGGGCGTGGACGGCGGGCACCGCCGGATGGGTCGAGCCGACCTCGCGAGGGGTGCTGGCGCTCCGCGCCCTGCGGCCGGCCGCAGCGCAGATCACAGACGGCGTGGCCTACCTGCGCGATCGGGCGTGTCTTGCCGGCGGGTGGAACTACGGGAACCGCGTGGTGTACGGAGAGGAGCTTCCGCCCTACGCACAGACCACCGCGGTCGCACTCCTCGCACTGCGACCAGGGGACGGGGCTGTATTCGAGCAGGGGTTCGGTGTTCTTCGCTCCCTCTGGTTGAAGGAGCGCCAGGGCGGGCTGTCGCTTGCGATGTCGCTCGCGGCAGCGAGCGCGCACGGCGATGCGATGGTGGCCCAGACGTCGGCCGCCCTCTTCGAACTCTTCGCACGGACGGGTTTCCTGGGGGACACGGTGGCGCTGGCATGGGGCGTGATCGCGACCGGGCCCGGCGTGAGCACGCTCCTGGGGGGTGGGATGTGAGTCACGCCGCGCGCGACCCGATGGGCGAGCCCGCCCCGTTGTCAGCGCCGGTCGGCCGCCGTCGATTCATGCGGGGGGCCGCCGTGGTTGGCGGCGGCGTGCTGGTAGGAGCGGGCGGCGCCGAACTACTCTTGCGGCACAACGCTGCACATGGTTCAGCCCTTCCTCCGCTGGTTCCCTTCGCTCGGCCGGCGTTCGACGCGTCGGTGTTCGCGCCGCCAGGGACGGCACGGGTCGGGGTGTTCCGGCAGACCTCCTACGACGTGGGCCTCGAGGCAGCGGTCGCCGCCGGCCTTAACGCGATCGGTGCCGACGTATCGGGCGCCCGCGTGCTGCTCAAGCCGAACTTCGTGGAATACGACGCGTCGAGTGCCATCAATACCGACCCGCGGTTGGTTGCCGCAGCCGCGCTCGCGTTCCGCCAGATGGGCGCTGCGAGCGTGACCGTGGGCGAAGGTCCCGGCCACCGCCGGGATACGCAGTTCGTCATGGACGGTTCCGGGCTATTCGACATACTCCGGTCGATCGACGTGCCGTTCGTCGATCTCAACACCGACGCGGTGCGGCTCGCGCAGCTGCACTCGAGCTACACAGACCTGGCCGAGCTCTGGCTCCCCGAGGCGGTCGCGAGCGCCGACATCGTGGTTTCGATGCCCAAGATGAAGACGCATCACTGGGCGGGCGTGACCCTCAGCTTGAAGAACTGCTTCGGGTGCGTGCCGGGGCGCGTATACGGATGGCCGAAGAACGCGCTGCACTGGGCGGGGTTGGAGCAGTCCATCCTCGACGTGGCCGGCGCCGTTCGCCCGGACTACGCGATCGTTGACGGGATCGTCGGGATGGAGGGCAACGGACCTATCTCGGGGACACCCATCGCAGCCGGCCTGCTGGTTTTCGGTGACGACCCGGTGGCGACGGATGTGACCGCCGCGGCGCTCATGGGCTTCGACCCCGCGAAGATCGACTATCTGCGGGAAGCTGGACGGTTCTTGGGCCAAGGCGACCCCGCGAAGATCCTCCAGGTTGGTGAGGATCCGCAGGCGAACGCGAAGAGCTTCGCTGTGTTGCCGCCGTTCGCTTCGATGAAGGCTTAGCCGCTGCCGAGGGTGTTCCAGCGGTCGACGGGCCACACGATGACGAACGCCTTGCCGATGACCTTGTCGATCGGAACGTAGCCCAAACCGCCCTGCTGGGGCGTGAAGCGCGAGTCCAGGGAGTTGTTCCGGTTATCACCCATGACGAACAGGTTCCCGGCCGGAACCGTGTGCTTGGGGAAGTCGGCGGTGGTTTCGGTCAGGTAGGGCTCGCTCAGCTGCACGCCGTTCACGAAGACGTGGCCGCCGGTGGCCCAGACGGTTTCCCCGGGGAGACCGATGACCCGTTTGATGTAGTCGGGGTTCTCGGGGCGCTGCACGCCGATCCCCTCACCCACCCAATGGACGAACCCCCCGATCACGCCGCGATCGGCCCCGGGCGCGGGATGGGGGGCCGAGAACACGACGATGTCGCCGCGCCGAGGGTCATGGAAGTCGTACGGGAGCTTCTCGACCAACACGCGGTCGCCGATCATCAGCGTCCCCTCCATCGAGGCGGAGGGGATGAAGAAGGCCTGGAACAGGAAGGCCTTGATGACCAACGCGAGCACCAGCGCCGTGACGACGAGCACCACGAACTCCCGCACGAACCGCAAGACGGGGTTCCCCTTGGGGTCGCCGGAGGTGGTTCCGGCGTCGGTCTTCGGTTCGGTATCGGGCTCGGTATCGGCGGTCGTCACCGAGCAAGGGTACCGGGGGACGATGGCGATGCGGTCAGCCGCGATCGATCTGGACCTCGACCGCCTTGGCGGTGGCCCAGACCTCGAGCCCGGGATGCAGACCCAGCCGGTCTACGGATCCGAGGGTGACCTCGGCCACGACGGGCGGTTGCGCGTCAACCAGGACGCGGGCGCGCTCCCCGTCCAAGCTCACCGACGAGACGTAGCCGTGGAAGATGTTGCGGGCCGAACCGCCCGCGGGCTCGGTGGTGTGGAGCGTCACGTCCGCCGGGCGCAGGATGGCAACGACGTCGGTGAGCTGGGCTGCGGGAAGATCGGCCGGCCACGCCACGATGAGGTCGCCCGAGCGCGTCGTGAGCCTGCCCGCCCCCGCGTCGAGCGGCGTGAGGGTTCCCGCGAACAGGTTCACCCCGGCAAGGTCTGCCGCGTAACGGCTTCGAGGTGCCTCACGGATCTCGGCCGGTGTGCCGACCTGGGTCACGCGGCCGTTCTCCAGCACCATGATCCGGTCCCCGAGCGTCATCGCCTCCACGGGGTCGTGGGTCACGAGCACACAGCAGCCGGAGTGGGACGTCAGGATATCCGCGAGGAGCGACCGCACCCGGCCGCGCGCGGTGATGTCGAGCGCCGAGGTCGGTTCGTCCAGCAGCAGCAGGGTGGGCTCGGTGATCAGGGCGCGCGCCAGAGCCACGCGCTGGCCTTCGCCGCCGGACAGGTCGCGAGGGCGTGCGCGGTGGCGACCCTTGGGCAGGCCCAGCCGGGTCAGCGCTTCGGCGGCACGCGCGGCGGCCTCCGGGCGTCGGACCGACCGTGCGCGGAGGGGGAAGGCGGCGTTGTCCAGGGCGGACATGGTGGGGAACAGCCGGAGATCCTGGAAGACCACGCCGATCGGCGGCGGCTGGCCCTGCAGGATGTCGGCGCCGTCGAGCGTGACCTGCGCCCGGGGGGTCAGCCCCGCCAGCGCCGACAGGAGCGTCGACTTGCCGGAGCCGTTGGGGCCAAGGATGGCCAGGGTGCTGTCCTGGCCGGCGTCGAGCGTGACGTCCAGGGTGAACGCGCCGCGTTCGACCGCGATCTCCGCATGCAGGCTCATGCCGCGAACAACCGTTTCCGCATGAGGACCAACACCGCGATCGAGACCGCGACCAGGATGAGCGACGTCGCCACCGCACCGCCAGGATCGTTCTGTTGCGCCACGAACACCGCGAGCGGCAGGGTTTGGGTCCTCCCCGGGAGGTTGCCGGCGAACGTGATGGTGGCGCCGAACTCGCCCAGTGCGCGTGCCCACGCCAGGACCGCGCCCGCGACGATCTGCGGCCGGAGCATGGGGAGCGTGACGCGCCGCAGCGTGTACAGGCGCGAGGCTCCCGACGCGCGCGCCGCCTCCTCGAAACCGGGCGGGATGGCGCGCAGCCCGGCTTCGGCCGCCAGTACAACCAACGGCATCGACACGAACGCGGTCGCGAGCACCGCGCCGGCCGTGGTGAACGTGAGTTGGATCCCGGCATGCGCGAGCAGGCGGCCGATCATGCCGCTCCGGCCGAGCGCGGCCAGGAGCGCGATGCCGCCCACGACGGGCGGAAGCACCAACGGCAGGAGCGCCACTGCGCGGAGCAGCGCTCGTCCGGGCACGCGCGAACGCGCCAGCACGAACGCGAGCGGCACACCCAGAAGCACCGACAGTGCCGCTGCTGCAAGGGATACCACCAGCGACACGCGCAGCGCGGTCCACGCCCCGGAGCGCGAGAGGCTCCCCGACAGGTCTGACCATGGGGTTCGCACCAGGAGCGCGACCAGCGGAAGGGTCACGAACAACGCGCCCATCGCCGCGAGGACGGCGATCCCCGCCGGGATGGTTCGGCGCGAGGCGGTGGTCATCGGATCACGGCGTCGCGGGTGGGGAAAGGAAGCCGAAGGCCTTGAGCGTGACCTGCCCTTGGGCGCTCGACACGTAATCCACGAATGCGGCGGCCATGGTGACGTTGGGGGTTCCGTTCACCACGGCGATCGGATAGACGGCGGTCACGTTGAGGGCGGCGGGGATCGTGATGCTCTTCACGGTCGGCGCGACGCTCGACGTGACGTCGGAGAGGTAGACGATCGCCGCGTCGGCCTCTCCACTCGCGACCTTGGCCACCAGGCTCGCGTCGTCCGGTTCGTTCGAGACGACGTTGGCTTCAGCGGCCTTCGCGATGCCGGCGTTCTGCAGGACCTGGCGCGCGTAGTCGCCGACGGGCACGCCGGTCGCTGCCAGGATCAGCTGCACGCCGGGGTTGGCCAGATCGGCGATCCCGTTGATCTTTGCGGGGTTGTTCGGAGGCGTGATGATGACCAACTTGTTCGTCGCGAACTGCGTCAGGTGGGAGACGCCCACCTTCGTGCTTACATCGTCCATCCAACTAGTGCTGGCGCTCGCGAACACGTCCGCCGTGCCCTCGGACTCGATCTGCCCGGCCAGCCCATCCGAAGGTCCGAAGTTGAACGTCACCGTGGTGCCGGGATGCGCGGCCTGGAAGTCCTTCCCCATCTGCGTGAAGGCCCCGGTGAGAGAGGAGGCTGCGAACACGGTGACGGCCCCGGCGGGACTGGGGCCACTTGAGGAGGTCGAGGAAGCGCAGGCAGATGCTGCGAGCACGATGGAAACGACGGCGATATGGCGACCGCGCATGAACCGGTCCTTTCCAGGTTTAGTGGCC
>JANXVR010000195.1 GCA_025351565.1 Actinomycetes bacterium | reverse complement strand
CTCGCAGGTCAAGACCCACCGGTAATCCAGCAAACGACGACAGCGGAAGGGAACGGCCCCCTCTTCGAGGGGGCCGTTTCGCCCTGCTCCCCCGATCTGTACAACCCCTGACGCCGAAGATATCAACTCCCCTTCGACCGGTACGAGAGCGAGTGGATCGCCGACCCCGAAGTGGTCTCTTGCAGGAACAGCCTGAATGTGTGTCTATGCTTGAGTTCCTCTCCGAAGACGTTGAGCGGCCGTGACCCGCAGCGAGGACTTCGTCGACGAATCGATCGGAGGCAACGATGGAGGCTGAGGTCAGGCAGGCAGTCGACGGCCTCGTGGCGGCGTTCGGCGCCGGGAGGCTCGATGACTACTTCGCTGGCTTCGCGCCCGACGCAACGTTCGTCTTCTACACGACACCGGGGTGGCTATCGGTGGACGACTACAGGAGGTTGTGGGATCAGTGGGTCGCCGAGGACGGGTTCCGCGTGCTGTCGTGTCGCACCTACGATACGAACATTCAGGTCTTCGGGGATGTCGCCGTAGTTACGCACTCAGTAGCAACGCGAATCTCGACGAACGACGGGGAAGACACGTCATCAGAGCGGAGACGATCATGATGCAGCGCCAGGCCGATGGCTGCTGGCGGGGCGTCCACGAGCACCTATCCCCGATGCCCGAGGAGCAGATCGTTCCCAGGGATACCATTGCCTGATCAGCGGTCAGCGTTCGTTATGATGCGGCCTCCAACGAGCCCCCCGGAATAGATCGGGCTTCATCGGCGTCCTAGCAGTCGATGAAGGTCCTAGCCGGAACCGCTGTCGCTGCCTTCGTCGCCGAGCGCGGCGGTCAGCTGTACGTGCGGACCGATACGCATCGGTGTTGCTCCGGCGCCACGACCTATCTCGTCACTTCCACAGCCGCGCATGAGGTCGCAGGCTACGTGCCGCACGGGGCCCCGGGGTTCGTCGTGTGGTTCGAGCGAGGCGTAACTCCGCCCGATGAACTCCATCTTGAGATCAAAGGCTTCCGCAGGAGGCGCCTGGAGGCGTACTGGAACGGGTGCGCGTTCAAGATCTGAGACGCGGTACGCGGTTCGGCTCCATCGAGGGCATCAAACCAAGCTGCATCATCACGCCGGCTGCATCCGGATGCGCGCTGAACTCCACAACCTTGCCGTCGCGAACGTGCGCCACATAGGAGCCTGGAGGTGGAGTCAGGGACGGGAGACCCCCCGAGAGGGCGATGGTATCCTCCGACCGTGTCCGGCGCGCCGAACCTTCCGCGCAACCAGTCGCTCAAGCGCGCACTCGCAGTGGTTCGCGCGATGTCGGCCTCACCGACGGGACTGAGCGCGACAGAGCTCGCGCGGCAAGTCGGACTTCCCCGTCAGACTGTAGGCAGGTTGTTGACAACCCTGGCCGACGAAGAATGGGCGCGCCGGTCTCCCGACGGCTTCAGGTGGGTGTTGGGCGAAGGGCTGGCGCAGATCGCGCGCGCGGCCAATCCTCATCGCCGGCTAGTCGCGGATTCGCAGCGACCGCTCGCCATACTGGCCAAGGATACGGGTCTGTCGGCAACCTTGGCCGTGCACGAATCAGCGACCCGGGTGGACGTCATCACCCAGGTGGATCCGCCCGACCTTCTCGCCGTCGTCGACTGGATCGGCCGCGATGTCCCGCCGCATGCCTCTGCCGGTGCCAAGGTCGCGATGTCCGGACTGTCGGACCTGGAACTACAGGCGGAGGTACGAAGCCTGGATATGCGTAGGCTCACGCCCCACACGATCGTCGATCGGGAGGTTCTGATCCGGGAGGTCCGCAAGGCCCGAAGGTCGGGACTCGCCACGACGCTGGACGAGATTCAGGAAGGCCTCTCAGGCCTGGCCGTACTGGTGCCGTCGAAAGGAGCCACTCCTCTCACCGTCGCCGTCTACGGACCCAGCGCTCGGTTGCGGCCCATCCGCAGCGAGGCGATCGCATCGTGCCGACGGTGCGCCGAAGAGGTCGCGGCCATCGCCGACCGCACCTCCGAGGCTCGACCTTGACGGAGGTGTTCAGTTGCAAGCTTGGACGTCCCCGCCTTGACCCCTGAAGGCCTCCCTGGATATACTGGCGAACTGGTGAGCGATAACGCTCATCACGTGAGCGAACCGGGGGCCGAACGGGGGAGTCGCATGGAGCCTGAACAGCGGACATCTCGCAGCTTGAGACCACTCTCTAGGCGGGAGCTGCTTGCCGGGGGGGCACGCGCTACCGCGGGGCTCTCGGCAGCCTGGTTCCTGGCGGCCTGCGGCAAGGGGTCCACGACCACCAAGCCGTCGGGCTCGACGAGCGGCGCTCCTCAGCTTTCTGGAACAGCCGTCCTGGCCAGCTATCCCGGGTGGATCGGGAAGAACGAGGTTTCGGCCTTCCAACACCTCTACCCGGGGACCAACGTCAAGCAGGTGAACGCCGCCACGGGAAGCACCGGCAGCGAGGTCCTGTTCTTCAGGCAGAATGCGGGCCAATACGACTTCTCGTTAGAGGATCAATCCGGGGTGGGCCAGCTGATCGCCGGCGGCATCCTTCAGGAGCCCGATTGGTCCAAGATCGCGAACATCTCCAACGTCGACGAGTCCTTCCGTTCGGCGTACAAGCACGGCATACCGACGGACTACGGCAAGGTGGGCATCGGCTACCGCACGGACCTGGTCAAGGAGACCATCACCAGCTGGGCGGACGTATGGAAGCTCGCGCCGACCTACAGCGGACAGATCACCTTCCTGGACTTCGACCGCGATTGCATGGGAAGCGCCCTCAAGTACCTGGGTTACTCGGGCAACAGCACCAACCCCACCGAGATAGACAAGTGCGTGCAAGCGCTCATCCAGATCAAGCCTCACCTTCAGGCGATCACGAGCACCGGCGTCTCGCGCGGGTTGGTGAAAGGCACGGTCGCGATCGCCATGGACTGGGACTACGACGTCGCGCTCGCCCAGGAGCAGGAGCCTCGGATCCAGTGGGTGGCCCCAGAGGAGGGCTTGGTTGCCTACCTGGAGGGTTGGGTCCTCATCAACAGCGGCAAGCATCTAGACATAGCGACGAGTTTCATGAACTTCGCGCTTGATCCCAAGCAGTACGCCGATTTCGTGAACACGACCGGAACCGCCTACGTCTCCTCGGCGGCGACTCCGTACATCGCGAAGTCGATCTCCAAGAATCCGATCCTCTTCCCCGACCCGGCTACGCTGGCGAAACTCGAATACGAGAACTACCTGGGCGAGGCCATCGCGCTGTGGTCGAAAGCGTGGGATCAATTCAAGTCCGCGTAGCAAACGGACGCCAGCAGCGCGATCGAGTGCGACGCCTGCTTGCCCCGCGGCAGTTACTGCTCCTTCCCAGCCTCGCCTGGTACCTGATCTTCTTCATCGCTCCGCTGGTGCTGGTGGCCGTGAACTCGTTCGGCCAGATCAGCCTGGTGACATTCATCATGCGGTACGGGTGGACGCTTCAGAACTATCGGGACATCCACGATCCGATCTACTTCCACACCCTGATGCGCTCGCTCGAGCTATCGGTGTCGACCACTGTCGCCTGCCTGATGCTCGGTTTCCCCATGGCCTACTTCCTCAGTCGGCAGCCCGCGCGCTGGCAGAAGATCGGCCTGCTGCTGATCATCGTCCCGTTCTGGGCCAGCTTCGTGGTCAGAACCTACTCGCTCGTGAATCTGCTGGAGAACGGCGGCCCCATCGACGACCTAGCGCGCCGGCTCCACCTGGTCACCGGCCACATCGACTTCCTCTACTCGGCCGGGTCTATCGGCGTTGGGATGATCTACTCCTACCTCCCCTTGATGATCCTGCCCATATACGTTTCGCTAGAAAGGGTCGATCCGGCGCTGCTGGCCGCGGCCTCGGATCTGGGAGCGGGCGGGCGTTCGATCTTCTGGCGGGTGATCTTGCCGCTTGGCATCCCCGGGGTGGTGGCCGGCGCGGTGATCGTCGGCATCTCGGCGACGGGCGAGTACGTGATCCCCGAGATACTCGGCGGCGGCAAGACGCTGATGCTCGGCAACGTGATCGGCGACCAGTTCCTGAACGTGGGCAACTACCCCTTCGGTTCGGCCATAGCGATGAGCCTCTTGGGCCTTCTGATCGTGCTGGTGCTCCTTGGCGGGCGGTTCGCCAGGCAGAGCTGGAGCGAGATCGGCACATGAACGTTCGGCGGTACCCCGTCGCTGCAGCCGTATCCGTGATCGTCTTGCTGCTGCTATGGACGCCGCTTCTGATAGTTGCCGCTAACGCGGTCAACCGCAACCAGCTGTTGGTCGGGTGGGGCGGCTTCACGTTCCGCTGGTTCCATGAAGCCTTCTTCGACCCACAGATCCGCGACGGCCTTCGGGTGACGATCGTCGTTGGCGCCCTATCTACCGCGATCGCGGTGCCGTTGGCGGTCACCGGTGCGCTGTGGTGGCGGGGCGCCTCCAGGGCGGGCAGGCGCCTGTTCGAGGCACTGATCCTACTGAACGTCATCCTGCCCGAGGTCGTGTTCGCGAGCGCGCTCTCCCTCCTGTTCGTTCAATCGCACTTCCCGACCGGATTTCTGGCGATAGTGATCGGACACTCTGTCTGGAACGCCGCCTACGCGTTCCTGATCATCCAGGCGCGGCTGGCTGCATTGGACTCCACGCTGGAGGAGGCGGCCGCCGACCTGGGCGCGAACCAGAGCCAGGTCTTTTGGCGGGTGATCCTCCCAGAGCTCGTCCCCGGGATAATCGGGGCCGCACTGATCGCGTTCACCTTCTCCTTCGACGACGTCATCACAACTTTGTTCCTGGGGGGGACCGCGGGCAATACCCTACCCGTGGTCCTGTTCGGACTGATCCGCTTCCGCGTCACGCCGGAGGTGAACGCCGTCGGCGTGATGGTGATGATCTTCACCGCCGGGGTGGCGACGCTCGGCTACCTGATCCTTGCTCGGGTCAACAAGGGACGCGGCGGCCTTCCGATCGGAGCGCTCTGAGCGGCGGACTCATCGGTACGGTGGGCTGGCTGGAGCTGCGGGCTCAGCAGAGCCGGCGAGGAACCTCGCCGCGCCATCGCCGGCGGTGCACGGGTTGTCCATCCGCTCGGACGTCGAGCGTGACGTCGTAAGAGAACGCGTCGGCTGTGGAGCGGAACCGCCCGCGCGCCGTGGAACGAACGGATAACCCCGGGCGATCGAGATGGAACGTCGCCTTGCCCTTCACGTCGGCGGAGAGGGGATCGGATTCGCCGATGAAAGCCTGATACCGCCGGGACTCGGAGGCGAACACACCCTCCTGGGACGAGCGCGTGCTCCAGCCGTCGGAAGCCTCGATGCCGGTGGTGCCAGCCATCGAGTCGGTCACGATATTCCAGGTCGAACTGCCGCCCTTGTTGGTCCATCCGGCTTGGTCGGGCGCGTCAAGCAGCTCACCCGGCGGTTCGAACGCTGTGGCATCCGGCGGGATGCCGGGCAGGTCCACACGCGCCGCCACCTCAGGCTCCAGAAGGAGGACGATCGGGTCGTTCGTGGGCAGGGGCCACACCGTCGGCCAATCATTGTCCGCCACCGCGATCCGGATCCGATGGCCGGCTCGGAACCTCCAGCCCGTCGCCTGCAGCAGGACGATGATGTCGGCGGCTCCCTCTAAAGGAGCGGGTCGCTCGTGACCATCTCGGTGAGCGAGGTTGAGGACGCCCGAGGTCACGAGCTGAACCTCTCCCCCGGTCGAGACATCGGATAACTTGACGCAAACGAGCGCCGATGCTCCGGGGTGTTCCACACGCAGGCGCGCGACCGGCTGGCCGAACACGTCGACCGGCTCCGACAGAGGTGCGGATGTGAACGTCGCCGACCTGGCGTCATCCGAACGTTGGTCCGCCGGAAGTCCATGTCCGGGAGGTGGAGGGCACCAGTTGCCGCTGGCGGTCCCCACGGAGGGCGCGAACGGGACCGGTACCTTCGAGCTGCCGGTGTGCGGGGACTGGGACAGTTGGCCGTCCGCCCCCAAGTGCCAGCTGGTCGTGGCGCCCGCTCGCTCGGGCCAGCCCTCGGAGGAATACCAGTCGCCCGACACCTCCGACGGCGGACGTGACGGCGGGTCGAACTCGGTGAGGAAGAAGACGGTTCGGGGTCGAGTCTTCGGAGGCGACGGTTCGTCTCCGAGGTGGAGACGGAACCACTGGACCAGTTCCGCCATGAAGGGGTAACACGGACCCGGGATACCGACGTCGGGCATCTTGTGCATCCACGGACCGGCGAGGAGCTGCCACTGCGACGACAGCGAGCCGGCCAGGCGCAACATCGCCGTCCGATAGCCGTCGCGCCATCCCGCGACGATCATCACCGGACAACGGATGCGCGAGGGATCGGGCCGCAGCGAGCCGTTGCGCCAATACGGGCCGTCGTGCTGCTCCCGCAGCCACCGAACGATCCAAGGGGGCGTCGCTTCGACGCGCGCGAGCCAGCGTTCACGGAACACGGCGTCGGATTCGTCCGGGCCGCGCGTCGGCGGAAGCGCGTTCAGCGCCAGGATCCGCAGCGGGTAGTGCGCGAGCTCCAGCGCACAGAGGGCGCCGCCGCTGAAGTGCATGTCATCGGTGTAGCGGTCGTCAGTGGCATAGATCGGCGCGATCGCGGCAAGTGCCGGTGGTTGCAACGCTGCGAGCTGGATGCATGCGAACCCGCCGTAGGAGATCCCCCAAGACCCGATCTTCCCCGTGCACCATGGTTGTTCGGCCATCCAGGCGACGGTTCGGAACCCGTCCTGCTGTTCTTCGGGCGTGTACTCGTCGAAGGCGATGCCTTCAGAGTTACCGGAGCCTCGCACGTCGAGGCGAACCGTCACGAATCCGTGTTGGGCCATGTAGATTCCGGTCGCCCGGTCGCCGGACGCCTCCAGGTCGTCCTTGCGGTAGGGGATGTGCTCCAGGACCGCCGGGAATCGCCCCGGTCGGTTGGGTCGGTAGACGTCACAAGAAAGCCTCAGCCCGTCGTAGGTGGCGACACCCACGTCGTGTTCGAACAGCACCTCCCCTCCGGCCAGTTCCGTGGCGGTCGGGGCTGGATCGCTGGAGGTCACGGGCAGACCATAGCACCCACCCTGAGCGCGGCGCGTGCGTGCGCCCGCCCCCGTTGCTATTCTGATGAGCGTTGTCGCTCATCAGGTGAGCGCCAGAACCTATGCCGGAGGTGCACTCGCTTGCAGGTCGTGATGATCACCGAAACGCCGATG
>JANXVR010000022.1 GCA_025351565.1 Actinomycetes bacterium | reverse complement strand
CCGACGGCGAACCGGTCGGACCCGCCATCACGTGGGAAGACGGCCGCGCGGAAGCCATCGGCGAACGGTTCCGAGAGGAAGCCGGTGGACAGGAGCTCTACGAGCGCGCCGGACAGTGGGTCGACGGTCGGTACCTGCTCCCGATGGTGCACTGGCTCCGAGCGAACGACCCAGAACGCTTCCGCGCCGTCCGCGCCGTCCGCTCGGCGAAGGACGAGGTGTTCCGGCGGCTCACCGGGGAAGAGGCGACCGATCCCAGCACGGCAACGGGGTTCGGGTGCTACCTGTTATCGGGGGAGTGGGACATGACGGTGGCTGGAGACGCAGCGGGCCTGCTCCCCGAGATCCGCCCGTCTTCGTCCGTGGCCGACCTCCTGCCGCCGGTGGCGGCGACACTCGGGTTGCCGGCCGGACTGCCGGTCGTGCTCGGCGCGGCGGACTCGGTGACGGGGGTGTTCGGTCTGGGGGCCGTGAACGCCGGCGATCGCGCGTCCCTCTGGGGGACCAGCACCGTGGTGATGGGCATCTCCGGCGAACCGACACCGGACCCACAGCACCGATACCTGATCACGCCGCTCGTCGGGGGCGACGGCTGGGGCCTGGAGATGGACCTCGTCAGCACCGGGAGCGCGTTTGCGTGGTTATCCGGGTTGTTCGGCTGGAAGCGTGATGACGAACTGATGGAGGCGGCCTCACGCTCGGCCCCCGGGGCGGGCGGCCTCACCTTCCTCCCGTACGTGGGGTTCGGTGAGCAGGGCGCGCTCTGGGATCCGTCGCTCCGCGGCACCATCGACGGCTTGAGCACCCGGCACGCGCGCGAGGATCTTGCCCGCGCCCTGGTCGAGGGCATCCTCATGGAGTTCCGCCGGTGCGCGGCGGTGTTGGAAGGGCTCGGCGCACGCGGACCCGTCCTCACCGCCGGCGGACCGTCTGGTTCGCCGTTCTTCCGTGAGGCGCTCGCGAGCGCGGTGGGCGCGACGTGCGCGGCGTCCACGCTTGGCGCATACGCGTCGGCCTACGGTGCCGGCATGCTTGCGCGATCCGCGGCGGGTGCGACCGACGCCGACGCGACCGCCCGGCCCGAGGTCATGGTGAGCGAGCCGGGCGACCCCGAGATCTGGGAGAGGCTCGCAGCCGCCCACGACGAGCTCCTCGCGGCCGTCCGTACCTGAGCGCCATGGGGTCCTCCGATATCACCGAACGGATCGCGCGTGGGTTCGCGCAAACCGAGCGTATCCGTCGGTTGCAGGCGCCCGGCTCCGCGGTGATCGAGATCGACGGGCTGTCGCTGGCCTTCGCAGGTGTTCCCGAACCGGCCTTGAACTCGGTCCTGGTTGACCGCGAACCGAACGACGTGCCGGCGGTGCTGGAGCGCGCGAAGGCGGAGTTCGCCCGGCGCGGTCTCCGGCTGGGTATCGATATCGCCGCCGGCCGGCACCCGAGCATTGATGCGGGCGTCCGGGCGCTCGGGCTGACCATGATCATCCGCCGCCCGGGCATGGCCGCGGCGGTCAAGGACATCGCGTCCGCCCCAGTGCCTGAGGGGTTCGCCATACAGGTCGTCACCGGCCGGGAGGAGATCGCGCAGGCGGCCGAGGCTGCCGGAGAGGCGTTCGGCGATCCGGGCCAGATCGTCCGGGGGTTCTACGCATGGAGCGTGCCGAACGTCCCCGAGGCGGCGTGCCTGGTGGCGCGTGAGATCGGAGGGCAGCTCGTCGGCTCGGCTGCGGCCTACCTCCACGAGGATGCCGTGGGGATCCTGGGGGTTGGTGTTCGACCCGCCTTCCAGCGGCGGGGGATCGGTGCCGCCCTTACATCGGCTGCAGCGCAGGTATTCCCGGCCGCCGACCTCGCCTGGCTCCACCCCAGCGACATCGCGGAACCGATGTATCGAACCCTCGGGTTCGAGACCGCGGGGGACTGGGAGGTTTGGATCGATCGCGGCTAGCTCGGGAACCACCGAGTGTTGCGTGTTCGTGTCGGTCGCGTGGTGACCGCGTGTTCCGGCCTCCTAACTCGCTCGCAGCGAGTACACCGGTAGGTATGGATACGTACACCGCTCCCACGCACGACCTGACCGAACTCCTGGCCGCGGTCTCCGCCGCCTCTTCGTTGGACCAGATCTCCACCCTGATGCTCCGCGTTCGAGCCTGGCTCGCCAACCATCCCGACGATCGCGAGATGCGGGAGATCCTCCAGGATCTGATGCGCAAGGAACACGCCTACTTCGACTGAGTGTCCCGAGAAGTCGTCCCTACTGGGCCGCCGCGACCCGGAGTTCGACCCGCCGGCACTGCTGGCACGCGAAGACCTCGAACGGGATCATGCCCTCGCTCAGCTCAGCGAACTCGCCGAAGAGCATCTTCCAGCCCCCACTCGTTCCGCCCACCCGGAACTTCTCGACCCCCATCGAACTGAGCTGCGCGCCGCACCGGAGGCACGTGTCGGCGCCGGCCTGAGGCTGCTCGGGCATGTCGGTTCCTTCCTCTCGGGATGTGCATCTCGCGCAACCCTACCCGCCCGACCGCGCGCTGCGCGAGGGCCGGCCATGCTTGTCGGCCGCCCTGCGTATACTCGCCGCGTGGCCGTGCTAGGCGGGGAGCCAGCGGTGCCCTGTACCCGCAATCCGCTCTAGCGGGGCTGAATCCCCGTCCGAGGCCCGGATGGTCCGGGGCAGCCCTTGTCACGGAGCGTTGAAGGTCGGGTCCTACGCGACTCCAGACCGCGAACCCGGTCAGATCCGGAAGGAAGCAGCCGTAAGCGGAGCCTGGTGGGTGCCGTAGGGATGCCTGGCTGGAGCTCTCGTGTCAGGAAGCGCTCGAGTCGTTCGTGGTCGACGACGGGTGCACGGCCACACTTTCGTTAGGGTTGCAGCAGCCGCGCCGGGCGGCGGGAACAGGCGGGGGACACGGTGGCCGAGGAGAAACCGCACCAAGCGTTGTACCGGCGGTACCGGCCCCAGACGCCCGCTGAGGTCATCGGCCAGGACCACGTGGTCCGCGCGCTCACCGGTTCGATCCGCGAGAACCGACTGCACCACGCCTTCCTCTTCTGTGGCCCACGGGGGACCGGCAAGACCTCGACCGCTCGCATCCTGGCCAAGATGGTCAACTGCGAGAACGGCCCCACCGCCGAACCCTGCGGCGTCTGCTCCCAATGTGTCACCATCCGCGAGGGCACCCACCTTGACGTCGTGGAGATCGACGCGGCCAGCCACGGGGGCGTCGAGGACGCGCGCGACCTTCGCGAGAAAGCGCCCACCGCCCCCGTCCAAGGCCGCGAGAAGGTCTACATCATCGACGAGGCCCAGCGCCTCTCCCGAGAGGCCTTCGACGCGCTGCTGAAGGTGTTCGAGGAGCCGCCGCCGGGGGTTCGGTTCGTGCTGGCTACCACCGAGCCGCACAAGATGCCGGCGACCATCGTCGGGCGCTGCCAGCGCTTCGACTTCCGCCGCCTCACCATGGACGATCTCAGCGCCCATCTGATCAAGGTGGCCTCCGCTGAGGGCGTGACCCTGGAACCGAGCGCCGCGCACGCCATCGCCCGCCAGGCGGAGGGGTCGGCGCGCGACGCGCTCAGTTTGCTGGACCAGGCCAGCGTCATGGGCGGGGTCAGCATCGACGATGACGTGGTGCGGGCGCTGCTCGGCGCCCCGCGTAGCGAGGTCCAGCACGAGATCGCCGACGCCGTCGCGGTCGGTGACGCCCGCGGCTGCTTCGAAACCGTCAACAGGTTGGTAGCCGGCGGCCAAGACCTCCGCCAGATCACCGCCGAGATCCTCGCGCACTTCCGCAACCTCCTCATCGTCAAGGCCGCCCCAGGCCAAGAAGACCTCCTGGACATCCAATCCGATGCCTACGAAACCCTCCGCATCCAGGCCGACAAGTTCACCCCCGGCGAACTCGCCCGCGTCATCGCCCTCCTCCTGTCCGCCCAGAACGACATGCGCTGGACCACATCTCCCCGCCTCTCCCTGGAACTCGCCCTGGTCCGCGCCACCATCCCCGACACCGACCCCTCCCCCGCCGGCACGGTCAGCCGCCTAGAACGCCTAGAACGCCTAGCCAACCTCGAACCCGGCACGGTGGTCCCCTCCGCCGACACCGTCACCCCGAAAGCAGCCCCCAGCCCAGCCGACGACACCACGCCGGCCGGATCCATCCCCGCCCCGGCAGCCAACGATGCGCCCGCCGCTCGGGAGAAAGTGGAGGGCGGAGAGGGGACCTCGAGCAGCCCCACAGCGATCCCCATCCACCCCAACGAAGGCCAAGGCCCGTTGGTCCCCCACGCCGCCGACGCCGGCGCGGTCGACGTCACGATGTTGCGCAGATCCTGGCCCAGCCTCATCGAACACCTCGGCGCCGGGCGTCAGATGATCCTCAAGGCGGTTCTCGAATCCGCCACCGTCGCGCAGTTCGACGGGGAGACCCTGGAGCTCGCCTTCCCGCCCGATCGCAAGGTCGGTCCGCAGAAGGTGGAAGAGCGCCAGGATGAACTCCGCGCGGCCCTCGGCGACCTCTTCGGCATCCGCCCCACGATCACCTGCGTGGTCCGGGAGCTCCGCGAACAGGGCGGCGGTCCCGCCACGCTGGAACTCATCGAAGAGGAAGAGGTCCCCGACCAGGCGGAGGCGCTCCGCCGCGTGCAGGAGATGCTCGGCGCGCAGCCGGCGGAGTCCACCGACTGATGTACGAGGGCCCGATCCAGGACCTCATCGACGAACTCGCGCGCCTTCCGGGCGTCGGTCCGAAGTCGGCGCAGCGCCTCGCGTTCTGGTTGGTGAAGGCTCCGGCCGACGATGCCCGCCGCCTGGCGCAAGCCATCGTCCAGGCCAAGGAGCGCATCTTCTTCTGCCGCGAATGCGGCAACGTGGCCGAGGGCGACATCTGCCGCGTCTGCAAGGACGAGTCGCGCGACCGCACGCTGATCTGTGTTGTCGAGGAACCGAAGGACGCCGCCACCATCGAGAAGGCCTCGCTCATCAAGGGCCGGTTCCATATCCTGGGCGGCGCCATCAGCCCCCTGGACGGCATCGGTCCCGACGACCTCCGCGTGCAGGAACTTCTCGACCGCGTCGAACGCGACCACGTCATCGAAGTCATCCTGGCCACGAACCCGAACCTGGAAGGTAACGCGACCGCGATGTACGTCGCCGCGATGTTGAAGCCGCTCGGCGTGAAGGTCACGCGTCTCGCATCCGGTCTCCCGGTAGGCGGCGATCTGGAGTACGCCGACGAGGTCACGCTGAGTCAGGCCCTCGAGGGCCGCCGCGAGATGTGAGTTCGGCGGTGCCGGCCCCCACGTCCCGTCAGGTTTCGGATCGCGCGCTGATCCTCTACGCGCTCATCCGCCGCGGCACCGTCGAGTTCGCGCTCCGTGAGTTCGAGTTCGACCCTCAGCGGGTGGCCCAGGCGGAGGTCGCGCGCGCGGAGACGGATCGTTGGATCGAACGTGAGGAGCTCACCGGAGCGTTGACCGACCAGGACCGGAGGCTCTTCGAGGCCGTTTCAGGGGCCTGGCCGCCCGAGGCCATCACGGACGGCATGTGGCGCAAGGAATCCCTGGCCACCCTCCTCTGGGCCCTCGGCCACATCGGCGAGCTCCCTCCGTTCAGCCAGGAGGTTGATTCCCAGGTCCTTGAGGAAGCCATCACCCGCTACGGCGAGGTCGCAGGGTTCCGTTCGAACGGAGACCTTCGACCTCGCGATCAGATCGAGGCGGCGTGGCTGGAGGCCGACGCGTGGTTCGGCGCGACGGAGGGCCGTGACGGGGAAGACGCCACGGTGGCCTCCATCGCCGCCGAACGGTTCAGGACGCTGAGCTGGCTGCGCGACGCTTCCGCGTCATCGCCATGAGCGGCAGCCCGATCAGCAGCGCCAAGATCCCGATCGGGATCAGGAAGCCGAGCCCCACGATCACGGCGCTCAACACCCCGAGGAACCCACTCACCGCACGATCCCAGGCGCGCACCAAGCTCGGCTTGGTCACCGGCGCCTGATTGCGGACGGACGCGGGCGCGCCCTTCTCGCGCAGGTTCACGGTGATGGTCGAGAGCGCTACCTGATCGCTCAGGTAGTTGAGTTGGCCCTGGAGCTTGTCGATCTCACCCTGGATCTGGAACGCCTGGTTCCGGAACTGGATGGCCTGGCTCAGCGACCCCGCGTTCTTCAGGTACCGAAGCGTCGCGGCTTTCTCCGACTTCAGGATCTGGAGCTGCGCATTCGAGTCGATGAACTGCGCCGTCACGTCCTGGCCGCTCGAGGTCTGCCACAGGACGTTCCCGCCGGGTAGGTGCGCCAGCTGTCCCATCACCACATCGAACTTCCGAGCCCGGATCCGCAGCACGAACGTCCCGGAGCCGCTGCCCCGGGCGCTCGAGGAGACGACGTAGCCAACGGCGCCCGTCGCGTACTGGTTCACGCGGTCACGCGCGGCCGAGAATCCGCCGGTCGGCAGTTCCACGGTGATCAGGCCGTTCCGGATGATCTTTGAGATGTCCTGCTGCGGCACGGTCGTGATGTTGGTCGCGTAGCTATTCGCCTGGTTCAGTTGATGGGTGGGCACCGGGGCGGTCGCCGGTGCCGCGGCGGGGACAAGTGCTCCGTTCACGCCGGTTGTCTTACCCACCGAGTCGTGGGTGACCTTGCTCGTGTCCACCGCTTGGGCGCCCCCGCTCCCGCTAGTCCCGTCGATACCCATGAAGCGTCCCGCCCCCAGTCCCTCCGCCGTGGACGAGTTCGGAGAGCTGTTGTGTTGCACGAACGCGCCGACCGCGCCGGCCAGAACGAGTACCGCTACCGACGCGGCGACCATCCTGGGCCACCGCTGGCCTGAACCGCCGCGCCGCACCCGCTTCGGTGCCCCCGTCCCTTCCTTCGCCACCCGCTCGCGCGCGGCGGCGTCGCGAAGATCGTCTTCGAGTTGTTCGAGGAAGCGGAACTTCTTGTCCGTCATGTCTCCACCTCCGCGTCCATGGCGAGCGTGAGCCCGCGTTCTTTGAGTACCAGGGCCATCCGTCGGAGCGAACGGCTCACCCGTTGGCGGGCGTTGTCCTCGCTGCACCCCAGTCGCGCTGCGACCTCCGGGTAGCCGAGGCCATCGATCACGCGGAGCCGGGTCGCGTCACGCTGTTCTTCGCTCAAGGTGTCCAGTGCTTCGGTGAGCGCTTCCTTCAATGGCGCGAAGTCCACGAGGTCTTCGATCCGTTCGTAGTCTTCGGGCGGGAGATCGCGCTCGGGCATCCCCAGGCGCCGGCGCGCGGCCGCGTCCACGCGTCCGTTGCGGAAGAACCGTCCGAGCTGGTTGCGAGCCACGCCGTAGAGCCACGCCACGCCGTTCACCCCCTGATCGCGATAACTGGTCCGCGAGGCGAAGGCCTGTGCGAACGTCTCGGCCGTCAGTTCGGCAGCGGCTTCCGCGTCCAGGGTCCGCTTCACGAAGTAGCGAAGGAGATCCTCGGCGTGGCGCCGATACAGCTCGGTGAACGCGCCCGGATCGGTGCCCGAGGCGATCAAGAGCTGGCTGTCGGTCCGTTCGTCCGGCACGGGCCTCCCTTGGTTGTCCGTGTCACCTGCACCATGCCGCAGGCGGCTCCCGTTGTGACAGGCCTGGGACGGCCCATGGCTATGGGTGGGTTCCCGCTGCGGAGGGAGGGCACGGGTCCCGAAGGCTTGGCACCTCAAGTGGGGGAGGCACCTCGCTGCCTGCTCAGCGGCTATGCGGCCCGCGGTTGACGAGAGGCTTCTGCGGGTCGAAGATTCCCCCAATACCCAAGGGCGCGGTGTTTGACGAGTGGAGGAGCAGGGTGCTGCGAGGCCGCACCAGGACGGTAGCCCGTCTCACCCTGACGGCAGCCTTCGCATTGGTCTCAATCGGGCTACCGGCGACCCCCGCACACGCGGCGAGCTGCACCGAGGAAACCATCTTCATAGGCGAATTCTCGAGCCAGTGGGCGTATCACTACGGGACTAGGGGCGACTACAAGGTTCAGACGCGCGACTTCAACCCCAACTGCGGCAACATCAACCTATACGGCAGCACTGCGCATGTCCGATTCAACTTCGCCTTGAAGGACTGGGCGGAGGCCGGATGGCAAGCCTTCCCGGTCGGCGGGCTTTACAACGGTTTCGCCGAATGGGGAATCAACAACAACCCTATCAATAGGGTCGCGTACAACTGCAGCGGTTGGGCCCTTCCTCTCCAGGGTCATTTCCGCGTGGATCACACCTCTGGAACCAGTTGGGATATGTCGACTGACTGCAATGGCGGCGGTACCTACCATCAGATGGGTCTGTGGAATGGCTCTGGGTACACCACGGGAGTCCCCGTGGTCGAAACCTGGCGGGTAGGCGGCACTGCTACGGGGATGGCGGACACAGTGGTCAGCCTTCGCCATATGAATTCCTCGGGGAACTGGGGCAATTGGGCCGGCATGGCCTGCGATCTCGCGAACACCAACGCGAGCAACTGGAGCGGACGATCCGACTCCGCGACCTCCTACTCGACCTACAAGACCACCAGCCCGCCGTGTTGAGGAGGCGAGGATGTTCGCTCCGATAGGGGATGTTGCCAGAGTCCAGATCAGATCGTGGCGCGTTCTAGGAGTGGCTGTCGTCGTCGCGGCACTCATGGTGGGAGCATGCGCGAAGTCCACGCTCTCCGGACACGCAGCATCGGGAGATGGTGCCTCAAGCTCCCCTTCAGACGCTGGGATTCCCGAGGCTCTGCCGGTCGATTGGAACAGCCCCTTGGATGGGGGGATCAGCGTTACGGCGGATGAAGCCGCCGCCAGTCTCGCCTTCCCCCCAGTCTTCCCCCGGCTGCTGGGCACTCCCGCCAAGATCCTGATCAACTCGGACGTCGTGCCGGTCGAGCACCGCGCGATGGGAGCCGAGTACACCTCCGACAGCGGGGTCCAGTTCTGGCTGATGGAACAGCCGACGGATTGGACGAATGCCACTCTTGAAGGACTCTCGATCTGCCCCTCCTCCGGCTGCCTAGGCACCTGGAAGATCTTCCCGCTCCCGGACGGCAACGAAGCTTTGATCAACGCTGGGTCTGGGTCGACGGCAGTCACCTGGGTCGCTGGTGGGGTTCGCTTCGATATTGTTGGCCCGCCAACAACGTTCACAATTAACGACGCCGTCAATGAAGCGAGTTTGGCCGTAACGGGCGGCGAGCCCTCTCTATCAGTTGGGCCCTCGCCGACTCCCTGATGCTCCTACGAAACGGCGGGTCGAGAAGGTCGGCCGCTTCCTTCTCGCGCATCTAGCTAGTGGGTGAGGACGATCTTGCCCAGCTGCTCCCCGGCCTCGAGCCGTTCGAGTGCGGCGGGGAACTCGTCGAACCCGTAGGTCCCGTCGATAGGCACCGAGACGCGGCCGTCTGCCAGCATCGCTGCGGCCTCGGCGAACTCTCGGTGGTCGTTCATCGTGGAGCCGATGACCTCCAGCTGTCGCCAGAACAGGGTCGGCAGGTGCAGCTCGGCCGTCCGGCCGGTGGTGCTGCCGTTCGTCACCATTCGACCACCGCGGGCCAGCGAGCGCATCGACCGTTCCCACGTCGCGGTCCCGACGTTCTCCACCACCACGTCCACCCCGCGCCCACGCGTCAGCGCCTTGACCTCCTCATCGAACGGCCCGTCGCTGTCGAACGCCCCGTCGGCTTCGTTCGCGAGCGACCATTCGCGTTTGGGTGCGTGCCGTGACGTGACGAAGACCGCGGTTGCGCCCAGCACGGGCGCCAGCGCGAACGCCGCGGTCGACGTGCCGCCGCCAACCCCGACCACCAGCACGGTTTCACCCGGCACCAGCCGCGCGCGGCGCAGCATCCGCAGCGCCGACGACGTCACCAACCCGAACCCGGCCGCCGCCGGCCAGTCCAGCGCCGGCGGCTTCGGAACGGCGTTCTCGGCAGGGATCACCACGTACTCGGCGTGCGTTCCCCAGCGGTGCTCGCCCACGATCTTGAACTCCGCGCAGAACGGGGTGTCGCCTCGGTCGCAGACCTCGCACACCCCGCACGACGTCGACGGATCAACCACAACCTCATCGCCGACCGACAGACCTTCGACCTCGTCGCCGATGGCATCCACCACACCCGCGCCGTCCGCGCCTCCGACATGCGGGAACGCGGGCGGTCTCGGCAACCCCTTCGCGACCCACAGATCCAGGTGGTTGAGCGCGGACGCCTTGACGGTGACGCGGACCTCGCGCGGGCCGGGCATCGGGGTATCGACGCTGCCGACGTGCCACGCCTCCGGACCGGTGGTTTCGTCCAAGAGCCAGGCGCGCATGCGGCGATGCTACCTACTGGGGGGCCCGTACCCGCCCGCTAGACTCGGACCCATATCGCGAACCACCAGGAGTTCGAACGTGCCCATCATCGTGCAGAAGTACGGCGGAACCTCGGTCGGAACCGTGGAGCGGATCCAGGCCGTGGCCGACCGCGTGGTGCGGGCCCGAGAGGCCGGCAACGACGTGGTCGTGGTCGTGAGCGCGATGGGCGATACCACCGACGAGCTGCTGGCCATGGCCAACCGGATCGCCTCGGTGCCCGACCCCCGTGAGCTGGACATGCTCCTGACCGCCGGCGAACGGATCGCGATGTCGCTCCTCGGGATCGCGATCAACGCCCGCGGCTGCAAGGCCGCCAGCTATACGGGCAGCCAGGCCGGCATCATCACCGACACGCAGCACGGCGCCGCGAAGATCACCGAGATCCGCCCCAAGCGCGTGATCGAGGCCCTCCGGGATGGCAACGTGGTCGTCCTGGCCGGCTTCCAGGGATTGTCCGAGCAGTACGAGATCACCACGCTGGGCCGAGGAGGTTCGGACCTGACCGCGGTGGCCATGGCCGGGGCCATCGGCGCGGAGGTGTGCGAGATCTACACGGACGTGTCCGGCGTCTTCACCGCGGACCCGCGCCTCGTGGCCGGCGCCCGCAAGGTCCAGGTCATCAGCTACGACGACATGCTGGAACTCGCGGCTGCCGGAGCGAAGATCCTCCAGGCGCGGAGCGTGGAGTACGCTCGGCGCCACGGCGTGAAGCTGCACGTGCGTTCGACGTTCGAGGACTCGCCCGGCACCTGGGTCCAGGAGATGAGTGAGGAACAGATGGAAGGTGTGTTGATCAGCGGCACCGCTCTGGATGTGGAAGAAGCGAAGGTCACGCTGGACCGGGTTCCCGACCGCCCCGGCGTTGCCGCGACCGTGTTCCGGGCCCTTGCCGACGAGGGCATCAACGTCGACATGATCGTGCAGAACGTCTCCCACGACGGCGCGACTGACCTCTCGTTCACGGCTCCCCGGGCCGACATCGCCCGGCTCGACTCGCTCCTTGACCGGGTCACGAAGGAGATCGGCGCGCCTCGGTACTCGATCGACGACGGCATCGCCAAGGTCTCGCTGGTCGGCGCCGGGATGAAGTCACACCCCGGTGTCGCCGCCGACATGTTCGATTGCCTGGCGGCGGAGAAGATCAACATCGAGATGATCTCCACCTCGCCCATCCGGATCAGTTGCGTGATCCGCCGCGCCGACGGCGAGCGCGCCCTCCGAACGGTGCACGCCACGTTCGGGTTGGACACACCCGCCGACGCCTGAGCTGGCCCGGGATGCCCTGCGCCCGTTGGTAGGGTGGAGGGCATGAAGGTCGCGGTCATCGGAGCCAGCGGTGCGGTCGGGCGCGAGATGACCCGCATCCTGGAAGAGCGCGGATTCCCGGCCGACGAGTTCCTGCCGCTTGCCTCTGCCCGCAGTGCCGGGCGCACGGTCCGGTTCCGCGGCGCCGAGCACGCCATCCGGGAGCTGTCCGTGGAAGCGTTGCAGGGCACCGATGTCGCCCTGGTCTCGGCCGGGGCCACGGTGAGCCGTGCGTTCATCCCGCAGGCCGCCGCGAACGGCACCACGTGCATCGACAACTCAAGCGCCTTCCGCATGGACCCCGCCGTACCGCTGGTCGTCCCCGAGGTGAACCCCGAAGCGCTGGACGGGGATCCAAAGATCATCAGCGTTCCGAACTGCACCACGATCACCGCGGTGCTGCCCCTGGGACCGCTGCACCGGGCGGCGGGCCTGGTGGACCTCTCACTCAGCTCCTACCAGTCGGTCAGCGGCGCCGGTCACCGCGGGGTCGCGGAGATGGTCGAACAGATCTCCGAGCTTCACGGCCGAGAGGACGAGTTCGCGCGGATGGATCTGTCGTCGTTCCCGTCCGGGCCGGTGTTCGGCAAGACGATCGCGTTCAACGTCCTGGCGAAGGTCGGCGAGTTCGAACCGGGCGGCTACACGGGCGAGGAGGCCAAGATGATGGCCGAACCCCGGAAGATCCTGGGGCTGCCGGACCTGCCGGTGGTGGCCACCAGCGTTCGTGTGCCTGTCCCGGTCGGTCACGCCGTCACGATCATCGCGCGGTTCTCGCGTGCGATCACGCCCGGGGAGGCGCGCGAGATCCTGTCCCGTGCACCCGGCGTCGAGGTCCGCGACGACCCCGGCAACGGCATCTATCCCAGCCCGCTCGAGGCCGCCGGCGGGGACACCGCCCTGGTCGGCCGCATCCGTCAGGTCGAACACGACCCGAACGCATTGGTGTTCTTCAGCTGCGCCGACAACCTCCGGCAGGGCGCGGCGCTGGACGCCGTCCTCATAGCCGAACACCTCTTCACGTAGGGAGTCCCGATGACCCGACGCAAGGCACAGCCGAAGCAACGGCCGAAGCAAGGCGGCAAGCAGCCGCAGAAGCCGCTCAAGGGCGCCAAAGCTCGGCAGGCCGCGTCCGCTAAACGTAACCGGCAGGTGGGGATCGGCGCGATCGTGGCCGTCGCCGTTGTGGTGGTCGCCATCATCGTGTTCAGCGCGAAGGGGACGCCGTCGACTAGCCCCACCCCGAGTGGTGACACGGCCCAAGTGGCGAAGCTCGTGACATCCGTTCCCTCGACCACGCTGGATCAGATCGGTGCAGGGCAAGGCGTCACAGAAGTCCAGACCCTTCCGTCCGGCACCGCGCCGCTCACCCTCGATGGCAGGCCCGAGGTGTTCTACCTCGGCGCCGAATACTGCCCGTACTGCGCCGCGCAGCGCTGGCCGCTGGTGATCGCGCTGAGCCGCTTCGGGACGTTCAGCGGGCTGGGAACCACCACCTCCTCCTCCACCGATACCGCCCCGAACACCCCCACGCTTTCGTTCCACGGTTCCACGTACGCCAGCTCGTATCTGAGCCTGGCGGCCGTGGAGACGCAGACCCGGGACGGCAAGCCGCTGGACACGCCGACGGCCGCCCAGCAGCAACTCGCCGCGGCTTACGATCCCCCGTCTCCGGGCTCCTCGAGTTCATCCATCCCGTTCCTGATGATCGGCAACCGCTACATGCAGATCGGTTCGTCGTTTCTCCCCACAACGCTCGCGGGTATGACTGCGCTGGATGTTGCTACCGCGCTATCCGATCCCACCGCCGCCACCACCCAGCCGATCGCCGGTGCGGCTAATATGTTCACCGCCGCGTTGTGTCAGCTCACCAACAACCAACCACAGAACGTCTGCGACGCGCCGGGTGTGAGGGCTGCCGCCGGGAAACTCCCGAGCGTCGGCCCGTGATCCCGCGCTGGCTCCCGCGCGTGACGTTCGCGCTGGCGCTGGGGGGTGTCGCGGCCTCCGCGTACCTCACGTACGCGCACTACACGTCGCCCGCGGTTCTGGCGTGCTCGGACAAGGGATTCGTGAACTGTGCGCAGGTGACCACCAGCGCGCAGTCGTCGTTCCTCGGGATGCCGGTCGCCGTGCTCGGGCTCGGCTGGTGGCTGGTGATGGCTGCGCTGCAATCTCCCTGGGCGTGGCGGGCTCCGTCGGCATGGCCGCATCGCGCGCGGCTGGCGCTCTCCCTGCTGGGCGTGGCGTTCGTACTCTGGCTCATCTATGCGGAGTTCGTGATCATCGGTGCGATCTGTCTGTGGTGCAGCGTCGTGCATGCACTGACGTTCGCCGAGTTCGTGCTGGTGATGCTCTACGGGCTGGACGTTGCGCGGACCGGCACGCAGACGGAGACCGATGCGGATCAGTTGTCGTCCGCGGGCTGACCGCCCGGCGACACGTCCGCAACAAGCGGCTTGACGAACCACTCGCCGTAGTCGCTCCACCCCTCGCGTTTGTAGAACGCGATGGTCGCATCGCGCCACGACGCGGTTGTGAGCGCCATCCGGAAGCACCCGCGCTTGCGCGCGAGCGATTCGGCACGGTCCAGCAGGGCCTTGCCGGCCCCCTTGCCGCGGGCGGCTTCCGTGACCACAAGATCGTTCACGCGCGCCTGCGGACGATGGTCGCCCAAGCGTTGGTGGTAGTCCATGTCGCAGACGCCCACGATCTGCCCGTCGGACTCCGCGACCAGCGTCACGATGTTGAGCTGGCGGACATGACCGCCGAACTGCAGCTGGTGCGTGGCGTCCTCGGCAGTGCCGGCGGCAACGCCTCGTCCGAGTTCCACCAGCAACCCGGCCACGTCGGGCCAGTCTTCGGCCTTCGCGAACCGGACCACGATGTCGCTCACAGCGGGCATCCGCACGGCGTCTGGTGGCACTTCGGGCACCCGTTCGCGTAGCGCGCGGTGGCCGTCTCCAGGTTCACGCCCTCCAGGTTGGCCAGGGACGCGAGCCAGGCCAGCACATCGCCGAACTCGTGGATCAGGTTCTCGCGATCTTGAGTTCGAAGGGCCTTAGCCAGCTCGCCGACCTCTTCGGTGAGCCAACGGAACGTGGCGTCGGGTCCGCGCTGGGCGTCGCGCGCCAGGTAGGTGTCCCGCATCCGCTCCTGGAAGTCCGCGATCTCCATCCGGCGAGTGTATCGACGGACCCCGGGGACCCAGAACGCTCCACTTGTCTACCAAGTGGTAGATAAGGCATAATCTGCCGGATGGTAGAGAAGAGCGAGCCTGCGGGAACTCATCCTTCGATCGTCGAGGCGTTGTCCGGCAAGCGTCTCCTCCTGACCGGTGTGACCGGCTTCCTTGGTCAGGTGGTCCTTGAACGCCTGCTCTTGGACTTCCCCGACACGCACGTCGTGCTGCTGGTCCGGAGCCAAACGGGTTCGACCAGCATGCAGCGTGTGGAGTACCTCATGCGCAAGCCCGCCTTCGCCGTCCTGCGGGAGCGCCATGGGGAGCAAGGTCTCCTGGACCATCTCCACGCACACGTAGAAGTGATCGACGGCGATTTCAGCCGCGGCGTGCCGGAGATCCCCGGCGACCTGGACATCACGATCCATTCCGCGGCCACCGTGGCCTTCGATCCGCCCATCGACGAGGGATTCCAGACGAACCTCCTGGGCGCGCTCAACCTCTACGAAGGTGTCTTGGCATCCGGCAACCGTCCGAACCTGCTCCACGTGTCCACGGCCTACGTCGCCGGCGTGCAGAAAGGCGTGATCCCCGAAGGTCCGCTCGACCATCGCGTTGACTACCGGCTGGAGGCCGAGCTCGCGCTCCAGGCTCGCAAGGATGTCGAGGCTGCAAGCCGGCGTCCCGAGATGCTCGACGAGTTCATCGCCAAGGCGAGGGACGAACACTCCCGCGCCGGTCCCCGCACGGTTGCCGATGACTCAGAAGAGCGACGCAAGCAGTGGGTGACCAAGCGTCTGGTGCAGTACGGCCGCGCGCGCGCGCAGTCGCTCGGGTGGCCCGACGTCTACACCTTCACGAAGGCCATGGGCGAACGCGCCGTCGAGGACCTGGCGCATCGCGAGGGTCTCAGCCTCGCGATCGTTCGGCCGTCCATCATCGAGAGCGCGCTCACACATCCGGCGCCGGGCTGGATCGACGGCTTCAAGATGGCCGATCCCATCATCCGGGCGTTCGGCCTGGGGCAGATCCCCGAGTTCCCCGGCATCCCCGAGGGCATCGTGGATCTGATCCCGGTGGACTTCGTGGTCAACGCGATGCTCGCTGTGGCCGCGTACCCGCCCGAGCCCGGCGAACCCGCTCACTACAACGTCAGCTCGGGGAGCCGGAACCCGCTTAGGTTCTACGAGCTGTACGAATACGTGAAGGAGTACTTCGAGGCACATCCGTTGCCCGAGAAGGGACGTGGAGAGCACAAGGTGCCCGAATGGGACTTCCCCGGCAACCTGAATGTGGAGAAGATGCTCCGGCGCGCGGAGAGGCTCACCGACGTGGCCGAGAAGGTGGTCACGCACCTGCCCAAGTCCAAGCAGATGCGCGATGCCGTGGACCGCGTGGACAAGGACATCGCGCGCGTGGACTTCGTGAAGCGCTACTCGGACCTCTACGGCATCTACACCGAGACCGAGGTCGTCTACACGGATGACCGCGTGTTCGCGCTGTGGAACTCGCTCAGCATCGAAGACCAGGCGATGTTCCCGTTCGATGCGGCGATGATGGATTGGAAGTACTACCTGCGGGATGTGCACTCGCCAGCGGTCACGCAGTCGCTGCGGGAGCTGAGCAAGCGCGACCGCAAGCCCGCCGTTCAGATCAAGGAACGCGAACAGCCGGTGGTCGCGGTCTTCGACATGGAGGGGACGATCATCTCCTCCAACGTGGTGGAGTCATACGTCTGGACGCGCATGGCCGACCTGGAACCGGCCGAATGGCCGAAGGAGTTGGTCAGCGTGTTCGGGCGGATCCCCGGTTACCTGCAGATCGACCGGCGCGATCGCGGCGACTTCCTCCGGACGTTCTTCCGTCGGTACGAAGGCGCGAGCGTCGCCGGGGTGCAGGAGCTGATCGACCATCACGTGGGCGAGTACATGCTGCAGAAGGCTTCGGCCGCGTCCATCCGGCGGGTGCGCGAGCATCGCGCGGCCGGGCATCGCACCATCCTCATCACGGCCGCCGCCGAGCCGTTCGTGCAGCCGCTCGCGCCGCTCTTCGACATCGTGATCGGGGCTGAGCTGGAGGAGCGGGACGGGTGCTACACCGGGTTCATGTCGGCGCCGCCGCTGGTTGGAGAGGCGCGCGCCGCGTGGCTCAAGCGCTACGCCATGCAGGAGGGCATCGATCTGAAGCATTGCTACGCCTACGCGGACTCCTACTCGGACCTGCCGCTCCTTCGCGCCGTCGGGAACCCCGTGGCCGTCTCGCCGGACTCGGCCCTCTACCGCTACGCCCGGCGCAAGCGCTGGCCGATCGAGGAATGGAGCATGGCGAAGTCCATGCCGAAGGTCCGGTTCCCCAAGCCGCTCGACACCATGAGGCATATCTGATGGCCCTTGCGCTGGAGCTGTATCGGAGCGTTCCGAAGTACCTCGGGGCCCGCGCGATCAGCGGGAAGGCGCCCGGGCTGGTCGCGGGTCCGCTCGCGCCGCTCCGGCTCGCGACGTTGAAGGACCCGGTTCCGCATAAGGACGGGTGGGCGCGGCTGAGGCCGCACCTGTCCGGCATCTGCGGTTCCGACCTGGCGACGCTCTCGGGCCGATCCTCCTTCTACTTCTCGCCGTTGGTTTCGCTGCCGTTCGTTCCGGGGCATGAAGTAGTGGGGGAGTTGCTCGACGACTGCGGGCAGCACAAAGCCGGCCAACGCGTGGGGCTCTCCAGCGTGCTGGGGTGCGCCGCCCGCGGGCTGGACGATCTGTGTCCCAACTGCGCGGCCGGTCAGTACGGACGCTGTGACCGCGTGACCATCGGTGATCTCAAAGCCGGGTTGCAGACCGGCTACTGCGCCGACACCGGCGGCGGGTGGAGCCGGATGATGCTCGCGCACCGCTCTCAGGTCTGGGCCGTGCCCGACGGCATGGACGACCGGACCGCGGTGCTCCTGGAACCGCTCGCGTGCGCGATCCATGCGGCGCTCCGCGCGAACATCCAGTCCGACGATTCGGTGCTCATCATCGGTGCGGGAACCGTTGGGATCCTGACGCTGATCGCCGTGAAGGCGCTCACGCCGGCCGGCCGCGTCCTGGTCGCCGCGAAGCACCACACCCAGCGCGCGACCGCCGAAGAGGCCGGCGCGGATGAGGTCATCCTCCCCCAACACACAGCGAAAGCCGTCCGACGCGTGAGCCACGGCGTGAAGCTCCACCCCGAACGGGGACAGGATTTCGTGCTCGGCGGCGTTGACGTTGCCATCGAATGCGTCGGGTCCGCCTCCAGCTTGGATCTGGCGCTGCGCACCACGCGCGCCGGCGGGCGCGTGGTGCTGGGGGGCATCCCCGGTTCGGGCGCCGACCTTGCGCCGCTCTGGTTCCGCGAGCTGGAGCTGGTGGGCGCGTACACCGGCGCCATGGAGGCCACATCGGACGGACCGCGCCATTCGTTCGCGATGGCGCTGGAGCTCGCCAGCCGGATGCCGAACCTCGCCGGCATGGTCGGCGCGACCTACCCGCTGGAGCGGTGGCGCGATGCGATCGATCACGCGATGTCCGCCGGACGACTCGGAACCTTCAAGGTGGCCTTCGCGCCGCAGGAGAACTAGGAGAGACCATGCCAAGGCCCGGATTCGTACTGGAAGTCGACGAACGCACACCACCGCTGATGGTCCATCAGGGCGAGGGCTTCCGGATGCAGAAGCTTCCTCTGGGCACGCGGGTGGTCTATGCCCCCGATCCGTTGCCCGGCATGAAGAACGTGGTGGGCGCCATCCGTCACGCCCTGGAGCATCCGACGGGCGACTCCAAGCCGCTCCCCGAACTCCTGGTTCCCGGCATGAAGCTCACCATCGCCATCGACGACATCTCGCTCCCGCTGCCGCCCATGACCACCCCGGATATCCGGCAACGGATCCTGGAACAGGTGATCGAGCTCGCGGCGCGCAAGGGCGTCGAGGACATCGAGATCATCGTGGCGACCGCGCTGCACCGCCGGATGACCGCGGACGAGATCCGCCGCGCCGTAGGCGAGCGCGTGTACCGGAGCTTCTACCCCAAGCAGCTCTACAACTTCGACGCCGAGGACAAGGACGCGCTCACCCACATCGGAAAGACCGACCAGGGCGAGGACGTGGAGATCAGCAAGCGCGCCGCCGACTCCGACCTCATCGTCTACGTGAACATCAACCTGGTTGCCATGGACGGAGGCCACAAGTCGGTCGCGGTGGGTCTGGCCAGCTACAAGTCGCTGAAGCACCACCACAACGTCGAGACGATGCTCCACTCCAAGAGCTACATGGACCCACGCGAGGGCCACAGCGCCATCAACGACTCGGTGGTTCGGATGGGCCGGTTGCTCGCGGCCAGTGGCGTGAAGATCTTCCAGATCGAGACCACGCTGAACTCCGAGACCTTCCCGAAGAACCTCGGCTTCTTGAACAAGCGCGAGTGGGAGTGGTCGACCTACGACCAGGGTCTGATGTACGCGGCGAAGAAGGGCAACGACATGGCCCCCCCGCGCGTTCGCCGGGAGTTCTTCCGCCGGATCGAAGCGCCGTACAAGCTGACCAGCATCCAGGCCGGCGAGGTGGAGGCGGTCCACGATCTGACGCTCGCCAACGTCCACAAGCAGCAGCTGGTCGAGGTCAACGGCCAATCCGACATCCTTATCCTGGGCCTGCCCTACATCGGTCCCTACAACGTGAACTCCGTGCTGAACCCGATCCTGGTCCACTGCCTGGGCCTCGGGTACCTGTTCAATCTGTACCGGAACAAGCCGCTTGTTCGGCAGGGCGGGGCAGTCATCATGTTCCACCCGGTGCCGTGGGAGTTCGACCAGGTTAAGCACCCGAGCTACATCGACTTCTTCGAAGAGGTGCTGGCGGAGACCACCGACCCCGCGACCATGGAGTCGAAGTTCGAGGAGAAGTACGCGACCGACCCGTGGTACCAGCACCTGTACCGCACCAGCCACGCGTATCACGGCGTGCACCCGTTCTACATGTGGTACTGGGGCGCGCACGGGCGCGATCACGCGGGCGACGTCATCTTCGTCGGTGGCGACCCCAAGTCGGTGGCGCGGCTCGGGTACCGGCGCGCCGACTCTCTTCGCGACGCCATCGAGATGGCGAAGGACACAGTGGGCCAGAGTCCGACCATGACCTACTTCCACGCGCCGCCCCTGATGATCGCGGACGTGCGGTGAGGAGCTGACCATGCCGACCGCGCGTGACGAGCTGAAGGACCTGGCGAAGGGCTTCCGTTGGGGTCGCCGGCCCATGGTCCCCCGCGACGCCATCGAACACACCCCCGTCCGCGAGGAGCGCATCTTCCCGACGGATTGGGCGCGGACGGACGTGGGCGTCGCCGTCCGCCAGCTGCTCCTGTCCGGCGTCATGAAGAACCTGCTCAACAACGAACTCACCATCCGCACGTACGGGCTGGAGAACCTGGAAGGGGTCGAGGCCCCGGTGATGTTCGTCTCGAACCACTCCAGCCATCTGGACGCGACGATGATCATGACCACGCTGCCGGACCGCTGGCAGGCCAAGACCGCGGTCGGCGCCGCGAAGGACTACTTCTTCGACGTGTGGTGGCGCCAGGCGTTCACGGCGCTCGTCTACGGCGGGTTCCCCATCGACCGCGGCGCGGGTGCGAACGCGGTCAGCAAGGCTCGCCAGTTGCTGGACGAAGGCTGGTCGCTGGTCGTGTTCCCCGAAGGCAGCCGAACCCAGGACGGGCATATGCAACGCTTCCGCCACGGCGCCTCGCGCCTGTGCATCGAAGCGCAGATCCCCGTGGTACCGATCGGCATCCGCGGTGCCTACCAAGCCATGCCGAAGGGCCGGAACTGGCCCCATCCCGGCCGCCCGCCCGTCACCATCCGCTACGGCGAACCCATCTACCCGGTCGAGGGCGAGACGCACCAGCAGCTCAGCCTGCGCATGACCCATGCCGTGGCCATGCTGTTCGACGAGGATCGCACTACGTGGTGGGAAGCGCTGAAACGCGAACAGGCAGGCGAGACCCCGGCACTCAGCGGTCCCCAAGGACCCGACTGGCTCCGGACGTGGGAAGGCATGCGCCCCATCCCCAAACCCGGCCGAACGAAGACCTGGGAGTAGCGCGGATGCCCCGGACCGGCGGCGAGGAGCGGCGCTCGACCATCGTCGAGGAGGCCATCCGCCAGTTCGGCCGCGAGGGGTATCAGGGGGCGTCGCTCGATCAGATCGCGACTGCCGTCGGCGTGCGCAAGCAGACGCTCCTGTACTACTTCAACTCAAAGGACGCGTTGTTGGAAGCGTGCCTGGCCGCGGCGGCGACGCGACTCGCGTCGGATATCGCCTCTGCGCTCGAGGGAAAGGAGACGTACTGGGACCGCGCCGAGGCGGTGATCCACGCGGTGTTCCGCTTGGCCGAGGGCTGGCCCGAGTTCCCGATGTTCATCCGGGAGGCCGGAAGACTGGGACCGCAGGCGTTCGACCGGTTCTCCGACGTGCTGGATCCGCTACGCCGGCGCGCGATCGACTTCCTCCAGGTCGGCATGGACGATGGCCAGATCCGCAAGCAGGACCCGGCGTTCCTCCTGTTCACGCTCTATACCGCGGTCGTCGGCTCGCTCACCGAGGCGAGCGTGTTGAACGCCGTGGTCGGTCCCAGCAAGAGCCGCGCGTCGCTGCGGCGCCGCGAGAAGGAAGTCGTCGGCTTCGTCCGCGCCGCGATGCAGCCGGTGGAGGGTTAGCAGCGTCACGGCCTCTCCACGGTTGGTTGCAGGGGTGCGAACTCGCGCGTACGCTCCGCGCGACAACCCATCCCATGGCCGGGAGAGAGCGGTGCGAGGGCCTTACGTTGCTGGTGCGTGCCTTCTCGTGTTCGCGATGTCCTGCGCCGGAAGCAGCGGGGTACCGAGATCGGCCTCAGGCTCCCGATCTCCGACACCGGCCCCGATGTCCCCCGGCGGGTTAGGTTCTGCGGCTCCGGCCGCTCCCTCTAGCCGGCAGGTGATCTCGTCCGTCGGACCGGTCCAGATCGTGTCGCCCCGGTTCGCGCTTGCCGGCTTCACGCGGTGCCGGGTGCAGCCGTGGGGTTGCAGCGCGCAGCTGCTCTCGACGACAGATCTCGGCCGGCACTGGCGCGACATCACGCCGCCGGCGTTCTCCTCAGGGATCGCGATCACCGACGTGAACTTCGTGGACGCACTGCACGGATGGGCTATCGGGTATTCGTGCAACCAGCCCAGCCGAAACGCGATCTTGCGAACGGCCGATGGCGGCATCACCTGGTCGAAGGTGGGTGCGCCGCCGATGAGCTGCGCCGACGGTACGGGCCATTCGCTGGATCTGCTGACGGCGACGTCGGGGTGGATGGCGTCCTGGACCCGGGGCGACGCCTCGACGCTGTCGCCCGTGGCCGGAGGCGGACGGTGGACGAGGGGCTCTCCGCTTCCGGGGGACGGCGGCAACATCAGCTTCGTCAACGCCAACCGCGGGTTCCTCGTCGGTTCCCCGGAGAGTCCGACCCTCTACCGAACCGGCGATGCCGGCGCGATGTGGCGTCCGATGACTCCTCCGCGTTCGCGCGGTAGGTGGCGCGTGATGTCCCTGCCCACGTTCTTCGGTCTCCAGCGAGGTGTCGAGCCGATCGATCTTATCCACAGTGGGCACGAGGAGGTTGCCTTCGATACGACGGCCAACGGCGGGAACACGTGGTCACTTGGCGCGGTACTCCGCCCCCGGGGGAGCGATCCGCGCGAGTTGAGTGCCCGGGTGTCGGTCTCGACGCCGACCACGTGGTGGGCGTCGATCGGGAAGCCGGCTTCCGTCTACGTCACGCGGGATGCCGGGCACACCTGGCACAGATCGCAGCGGCACTTCCCCCGCTTCGCGAGCCTCTACGCGCTGGGGGGCCGTCGTGCCTGGCTGGTCAGTAGCCACCGCAACGCGTCCAGCCTGTTTCTCACCACCAACGGCGGACGTTCCTGGCGCCGACTCTGCCTATCACGACGTAGTTAGCCGCTACGTCGAGGGACCCGACGCTGTGGGTGCGGCCACCATGCGAAGGAATCGCAGGGCAACTCCGACACGAGGAGGGTTCTTGCCGATCGATAGGTAGTACCCGTCCACGACATCTCGAACCGAGTTCCATCCTGTGTACATCGCGGCGGCCCCCTGTTCGGTACTGAGCCCGGCGATCACGCGCACCTGCGGGTTCGCCAGGCGGGCCTGCGACGCGGTGCTCTGAACGAACGAGCGGTATGCAGCTGGGTTCGATTCGAACGCCTGAGCTTGGGTTTCGACGATGTCGGCGGCCTTGGCGGCGGAACCGGCGATGTCGCATCGCACGTACGCCGCGATCATGGATTCGCCCGTGCGCGCGACGCACGCGCCGCCCGTGACCGTCATGAGATCTGGATTGGGCGTGAGCAGGACCTGCCAGCCGTGACGCTTGGCCAGGCGGGCGAAGCGCTGCATGTAGAGGACGGGGAGCCGTTGTTCATCGATAGGTGTCGCGCTCCACGCCTCAGGGTCATACATGACCAGGCGGATGTTGTCGAAGAACGGGGCCTGGCCGGGATCGCGCAGCTGTTCCCGGAAGCTCGCGTAGCTGGCCCACGCCCAGCTGGTCGCGGGAAGCGGCCCGCCTCCGTTCACGCCGGGGCCATACCCAAGGAACACGGATGTATCGGACCTCAGGGTCTGGTCAACCGGCACCTTGTCGAGAAGGTCGAGTGCGGACACCCATCTGGATTGCACCACCCAGAGGCTCGGTCGCGGCCGCGCCTGAGGCACCGGACCAGAGGAGCAAGCCGGAAGCATCGCGAGCACAACCACGCAGAGGAACGGGACGACATGCTCGCGGGTCCTGACGGAGAGATGTTGCACGGTCAGAACCCTAGAGCGTTTCTTCTCCGTAGAGTCGCGAGCAGTGGAGGGAGCCTACGAGTAGAACTCGACGATGAGGCGCTCTTCGACCGGGACCGGAAGCGGGACCTCGGTGCGTTCGGGCAGGCGGGAGAGCGTGCCCGAGACCTCGGACTTGTTCCGGTAGAGGTAGACGGGCGGGTCGGGCGTGATCTCGAGCGCTTCGCGAACCGCGATGAAGTCGCGAGCCTTCGGCGTCAGGGACACCGTTTGGCCGGGCTTGACCTTCGCGCTCGGGACGTTCAGCCGCTTGCCGTCCAGGAGCACATGACCGTGGCTGACCAGCTGGCGCGACTGGCGGTTCGTGAGCGCGAAGCCCAGGCGCAGGCACACGGTGTCCAGACGCGTTTCGAGCGACTGGATCATCTCTTCGCCGGTGACGCCCTTGGAGCGGGAGGCTTTGTCGTAGTAGCCCCGCATCTGCGCTTCCGAGACGCCGTAGATGTGACGAAGCTTCTGCTTCTCCACCAGGCGGGTCTGGTACTCCGAGATGCGCTTGCGGCCACGGCCGTGCATGCCGGGCGGGTAGGGGCGCTTGTTCGAGGGGCAGTTGGGGCGGCCGCAGAGGGCGGCGCCAACGCGACGACACGTGCGGTGCTTGGGGCCGATCTTATCCATGGTGCGAACTCCATCCGCGACCCTCTGCGGTTCCGGGTGCTTCCGCTGGTCAGGGCGCCGGGTCGTAGACCCCTGACCGTGTAGTCGGCTCGCCGAACGGCGAAGAACTGCGGAAGCTCGTGCCCTTGCTGCCCACCGAATGTACCAGCCATGGGCATTGACCTGCAGCGATGGCCCGGCGAGGCCCCGATAGGCTACGCGGATGTCCTCGGAGCGGGAGCGAGCGGTCGGGTCGGTGCTCGGGCTCGCGGTGGGGGACGCGCTGGGCGCCCCATTCGAATTCCGCCGGGCTCGGGAGCTGCCCTCGCCGATCCCGGCGTTCGAACTTCCCTGGAACGGGTACCCGCCGGGGACGTGGACCGACGACACCGCGATGGCTCGGAACCTATGGTGCTCCTTGACCGCGACCGGCGGTGAGCTGGATACGGCCGATGTGCTGCGGCGGCACGTGGAGTGGCTCGCCACCGGCCCGCCGGACGTCGGCACGCTCACTCGTCGTGTGCTTGCCTGGGCCGCCGAAGGCGAGCCCGACCCCGCCCGCCGCTACGTGACCGAGCGAGGCCCTGAGGTCAGCGCGGGGAACGGTTCGGTCATGTACTGCGCGCCGCTCGGCGTGGCGTACGCGCACCGGCCCGGCGACCTCTTTTCCGCCGCCCCCGCCCTCTCCGCCCTCACCCACTGGGACGAGCGCTGCCGAACGGCCTGCCTCGCCGTGACACTTGCCACCGCCGCGCTGGTTCGGGGAGAGCCCGCCGAACCCGCGGTCCGAGCGGCGCTGGAAGCTGTGGCGGATCGGGAGGGCGGAGAGGAGCTGGAGTACCTGGTCGGCGGCGCCGGTACCGCACGCCCGATCGACGGCCCCGATCAGGGGTTCGTCTTCTTCACGGCGGGGGTGGCGATGCGCATGGCGGGCGAAGCGCGCGGCTTCGAGGAGGGTCTCCGAAAGGTGATCGCGCTCGGTGGCGATACCGACACGAATGCCGCGGTGACGGGGGCGCTGCTCGGCGCCCTCCACGGCCTGGACGGCATCCCGCG
>JANXVR010000049.1 GCA_025351565.1 Actinomycetes bacterium | reverse complement strand
TCCTGCGGTTCGCCGAACTGCACGGAGGCCGCGCGTGGTTGGACGAGCGCCCCGGGGGCGGGGCGTCGTTCCACGTGTTCCTTCCGGGCGGCTGAGTATCGCGCAGCCTACGCCTCGACGCGAGGACTGAAGAACTCGATCACGATACCGTCGGGATCGCGCGCAACCAGGACATGACCGTAGGAAAGCTCGCCGACCCCATCGTGCGCGACGCCCACCTCATCGAGTCGTTCTCGCCAGGCTTCCACCTCTGTGGCGCCGGCACACGCGATGGACAAATGGTCGAGCCCGACTCGGCGCTCCGTGACGTGGTGGATCCACAGCGCCTCAGACATGGGCGCTCAAGAGGCCGGGCCCTCACCCTCCGCGGGCGAAGCGCCGGTCGGAGCATCAGCTGCGAGCGAGGCTTCGATCACGGTGATCTCGGCGACCAGGCGGTCGGTTTCCTCGCCCGCCGGGGTGCCATCGGTCCGCTCCGCCACGATGAGGTAGCCGAGCTGCTTGGCCAGATCGTCGGCCTTGCGACGCGCCTGGACGTCGTCCACCTTGTCCTTCGCCGCGCCGGCGGCCTTTTGGGCCTCTTCCGCCGCCTTCGATGCCAGATCCTTTGCCTTGTCGAGCAGTCCCATACCGGACCTCCTTCTCGGGTACCTCCACGTTAGCGCTTCGGGCCGATACCATCCGCTCCGTGTTCGACCTGGTGATAGAGAACGCCCGGATCGTTGACGGAACCGGGGCTCCGGCCTGGGACGGCTGGGTCGGGATCCGCGGGGACCGGATCTCGGCGGTGGAACGCGCCGAGGTTCCGCCGCCGGAGGAAGCGGCCTGGTCGATCGATGCCCGCGGGTCGGTGCTCGCGCCGGGATTCGTCGACGCCCACAACCACTCCGACCTGGCTCCCATGGTCGAGCCCGGATTCGCGAGCACCGTGCACCAGGGGGTGACCACCGTCGTGGTCGGCAACTGCGGGATCTCACCCTGGCCGAACGCGGGTGCCGTGGAATGCGCCCAGATGGTCGGGGGCGATCCCGAAGTTCTTGGGCTCGGCTGGCCGTCGTTCGGTGCCTGCCTGGATGCGATGGCGGAGTGCGGGCCGGCGGTCAACATCGCCGCGTTGGTGGGGCACGGCTCGGTGCGCGCCGAGGTGATGGGCTTCGCCCCGCGCCGGCCGAGCGCGGACGAGCTGCGGGCGATGCGAGCTCTGGTCGCCGAGGCGATGGATCAGGGCGCCGTCGGTTTCTCCACCGGTCTCATCTACGTGCCGGGGATCTTCGCGGAGACCGGAGAGGTCGTTGCCTTGGCCGGAGAGGCCGCGCGCCGCGGAGGCCTGTACGCCAGCCACATCCGAGGCGAGGGCGAGCCACTGTTCGCCGCCGTGGACGAGGCGATCCGGGTGGGCCGGGAGGCCGGGCTCCCCGCTCACCTCAGCCACCTCAAGTGCGAGACCCGGCCGATGTGGGGGAAGGCGGACGAACTGCTATCCCAGGTTCACAGCGGCGGGGACGTCACGGCCGATCAGTATCCCTACACAGCCTGGGAATCCGTCCTGTCCTCCCTCCTGCCCCAGTGGGCACCGGTGGAACGGGTGGCCGACATCGCCGCGGCAGACCGTGAGCGACTCAGGACGGCCGTCGAGGTGGGAGAGCCGACGTTCCAGTCGGGCGTGAACGGCGTCGGGTGGGACGCCATCGTGGTGGAAGGGAGCGCCGACCCGGACTGGGACGGCCGAAGCATCGCCGCGCTCGCGGACGAAGCCTCCTGCGAACCGTTCGACATGTTCGTTCGGTTGCTGGATGCGCGGGGGGAGACGGGGTGCATCGGGCATGCCATGCACGAGGACGACGTTCGCACGATCCTGGCGGATCCGGAGATCATGGTGGCGAGTGACGCGATGGCGATGAGCCCCGGCGGCCCGCTCGGAACCCAGCCGGTCCACCCCCGCAACTACGGAACCTTCCCGCGCGTGGTGGGCCCATACGTGCGCGAGGGAGTGCTTTCCCTCGAAGTGGCTGTTCGCAAGATGACCAAGCTGCCCGCGGTGCGGTTCGGCTTGCAGGGTCGTGGCGCGATCGAGGTCGGAGGGTTCGCCGACCTGGTGATGTTCGATCCCGAGCGGGTGCTGGACACTGCCGGATTCGATGCACCGCACGCCTTTCCGGACGGGATCGAACTGGTCGTCGTGAACGGCCGGGTGGCGTTGGACGAGGCGGGAACGCGAGCCCGCGCGGGAGCGATCCTGCGCCACTGAGGAGCCGGCGGTCGGATTCGAACCGACGACCTACCGATTACAAATCGGTTGCGCTACCGGACTGCGCCACGCCGGCCGAAGCCCGAGTCTACCCCCGCCGCGCGCGCGCAAAGACATCTCCGGTGGTGGCGAGCGCATAGAGCAGGAAGCAGGCCACCGCAACCGCGAAGATGGCCGTGCCTTGGCCATCGACCACGATCCTTAGACCCTGCAGCAACTCCACGCACGCCAGGATGAGCCCCAGGGTGCGGCCCATTCCGCTGAGGCGCAGCACCAACACGCCGGCCACCAGCTCCAGTGCGGCGAGCGAGACAAGCAAGATCCCTATGGCCGCGGTCAAGCCAGTCGCCGCGACGGCCGGAAGCGGGTGCGAAGACGCGGGCGAGGTGCCGAGCGAGAGGCCGAGGGCGCCCACTGCGCCGTGGAGGATGGCAAGTACCAGGAGCGCAACCCCGGCCGTGGTCAGGACGGGCGGCCGCTTCGCCGGCGCCGCCATAGGCGTCGGGATGACGAACGGCACCCCTTCCGCCTCCGGTCGCGGCGGCGGCGTCGATGCTGGCGGTGTTGGCGGTGGCGGCGCCTCGGACATGGTTGACGCTCCCTCTTCGGATGGGGGGACGCTAGCAGCGCGCGGCGAACCGGCGCAAGCGTTCAGGCCCGGGGCGCCAGCACGTAGGCATAGAGCGTGGCGGCCAAGGAGGCCGAGGCGTTGAGCGAGGCCACCCGTCCCCTCATGGGAAGCGAGATCAGCACATCGCACTTCTCGCGGGTCAACCGCGCCATGCCTTCGCCCTCGCTGCCGATGACCACGGCGACGCGGCCGGGCGGACACGGTTCGTCGAACACGGTGGCCTCGGCGTCACCGTCGAGCCCCGTCACGAAGAAGCCGTTCTCCTGCAGCCGTTCGATGGCGCGAGGGATGTTGGCGACGCGAGCGTGTGGCAGATGTAGCAGCGCGCCGGCCGACGCTCGCACGGCCACCGGCGTCACTTCCGCCGCACGCCGGGTGCGGGTGACCAGCATGGCAGCGCCCGCGGCTTCGGCCGACCGCGCGGCTGCACCCAGGTTCTGTGGATCGGTGATGCCGTCGAGGATCACCACCACCGCATCCTGCGTGAACGGGAACGTGTCGAGATCTCGTTCGGACAGCTCCTTGGGGACGGCGGGCTCGCACACCCGGGCGAGCACCCCCTGGTGCGCCGTCGCACGCCGATCCAGTTCCGAGCGCTCCAGGGTCTGCACGGGGATGCCGACGGCGGCGGCGGCCTCCAGCACGGCTCGAAGGCCCTCGGTGGCCTTGGCGTTCGGCACCATGAAGAGGTCGATGACGTCCCCCGCACGGATGGCCTCGGTAACGGCCCGCCGGCCGGCCACCTCGGTCCCTGCCTCACGTGCACGCGGTGGCGTAGATGGCCTGCGTGGCTTCGAAGGTTGGTGCCCACGCCGCAGCGCCCCCCGGTCCTTCCCGCTCACTCAACCTCCGAGATGGTCGCGAGCGCCATGCACCCGACGCCTTCACCGGAAAGACCGAGCCCCTCCGGCCTGGTCGCCTTAACCGACACGCGCTCGGCGAACAGACCCAGTGCGGCCGCCAACGCCGCGCGCATCTCGTCACGCCGCGGCGCGATAGCCGGACGCTCACAGATCACGGTCAGGTCGACGGAGACGGGTGCGAACCCGGCGGCGCCCAGGAGCGCCGCGGTTCGGGCAAGGAGGTCAGTCCCGGTGATGCCGACGATCACAGGATCGCTCTCGGGGAAGTGCGCACCGATGTCGCCCATCACGGCGGCGCCCAGGAGTGCGTCGGCCACCGCATGGCACACCGCGTCCCCGTCGGAGTGTCCCCGGAGGCCCGCCTCGCCCTCGAACAGCACGCCGGCCAGCCAGAGCATGCGCCCGGACGCCCAGGGGTGCACGTCGAATCCTTGGCCGATCCTGAACTCACCCACCGGCGCCTCCAACCCGTTCCCTCGCGGTGATGAGGTCCAGCATGGTCGTGATCTTCACGTTGTTGAGATCACCCGCGATGGCGCGCACGCGATGCCCTGCGCGCTCCAACACCGCCGCGTCGTCGGTGAGTTCCTCCGATACCACCGCGTCGTGACTCTCCCGCAGGACGTCGCTACGGAACGCTTGTGGTGTCTGGGCCAGGCCGAGTTCGTCCCGGGCGAGCGTTGCGACGACCCAGCCGTCGACGACCTGCTTCACCGTGTCCGTCATCGGGAGGATCGGCAGCGCTCCACCAGCGTCGCCGTCGACGGCCTCCAGCACCCGGCTGAACAGATCCGGCGACGCGAACGGCCTCGCGGCATCGTGCACCAGCACGAACGGCACGTCGAGCGGCACCTCGGCCAAGGCAGCTCTAACGGATGCCTGGCGCGTGTCGCCGCCCGTGACCACCGTGACAGCGCCTCCCAGAGCCTCGAGCGCTGCTCGTGCTTCTTCCTCGAACCCGAGGGGTACGGTCACCACGAGCGCCCCCACCTGCGGGCAGGCCAGCGCCGAACGGACGGCCCACACCAGGATCGGCGCATCCCCCAAGGCAAGGAACGCCTTGGGTTCCCCGATCCCCAGGCGAAGCCCGGCTCCCGCCGCCAGCACGATCGCGACCGCTTCCATGCCAGCAAGGATGGCAGACCCGGCGTGCGCGTGCGGCTGGGCTAGACCTCCGCGTCGGCCAACTGCGCGAACACCATCCGGCCGGTGGTGGTCAGGATCACGTTCTTCACCTTCACGTCCACCTGCGAACCGATGTGATCGTCGGCCTGCTCAACCACGACCATCGTCCCATCTTCCAGGTAGCCGATCGCCTGTGCGTGCTCCCGGCCTTCTTTGACCAAGCGAACCGAGATCTCGTCGCCGGCCGTGTACGGCACGCGGAACTTCGAGGCCAGCGCGTTGATCTGCGCGACCGGAACGCGGAGCGCCTCAGCCACCTTCGCCAGGTTGTGATCGACGGTGATGAGCGACGCGCCGCGTTCGCGCGCCAGACGAACGAGGGCGGCGTCGACGTCCATGACCCCTACCTCTTCGACAAGCTGGAACTGGACCGTCGGGGCCTTCTGCAGCTCGACCAGCACGTCAAGTCCGCGGCGTCCCCGCTGGCGGCGCCTAGGGTCGGAGGAGTCGGAGATGGCCTGGAGTTCGCGCAGGACGCCGTCGTGCAGCAACACGGTGCCGCTGACGAAGCCTGTGGCGACCAGGTCCGCCACACGCCCATCGATGAGGGCACTGGTGTCGATCACGTGGAGGTCCCCGCGCGCGGATGCGGTAGCGCGCGGCTTCATGCCCACGAGTCCGAACAGGTCTTCGTACTTGGCCTCTCCCAGTCGGAAGCCCAGGGAACCGAATACGAGGTAGATGAACAGCGTGCAGGGCCAGGTGACCGCCGGAGGCAGGAACAGGAGCGGCACCATGAGGAGCGCGGAGACGATGAGCCCGATGACCAGGCCGACCACGCCACCGGCCAGCTGGGGAGCGGGGGTGCGGCCCAGCTCCCGCTCGAGGCCGGTCACGGCCCGCAGGGTGAGACGTCCGGCGACCCCTCCGATCACGTACCCGACGCCGGCGCCGAGGAAGACCCACAGGAGCGTCTGGCCCCCGCTCGGATTGCGCCTCGCGCCAAGCTCGTATCCGGCGGTGGCCAGGACCGGGATGAAGATCAGACGGACGCCCTCGACCAGACGGCCCCGCAGGGCCCTCTTCTCGCGGTCTGGGGCGTCCTTCCTCACGACGGCATCCTCCGGTCCCTACCGATTCTCGGGTAGGCAACAAAGGCGCCATACCCCTGGAGAACCCATCGGCGGTCCCAGGGCATGACTGAACGTTTCGGAGGGAGTTGCTGGGACGGACGAACAGCGGGGCGGCGGGGCGGGCGGTCTAGGCCTGGGCAGCCAGCTTCTCGCCGTGGGCGCCGTCCAAGACGTCGTCGATCATGGTCTCCGCGTCCTCTTCGGTTTTGCCGGTCGCATAGTGCAGCTCGGAGATCAGGATCTGACGCGCCTTCTGGATCATGCGCTTCTCGCCCGCCGACAGACCCTTCTCCCGGTCGCGGATGGAGAGGTTGCGGAGCACCTCTGCGACTTCATACGGGTCGCCCGAGTGCAGCTTCTCCAGGTTGTTCTTGTAGCGACGCGACCAGTTGGCAGCCATCACGGACTCGCCTTCGGTCAAGACCTTCAGGATCTTCTTCACTTCAGCCTTGCTGACCACCTGCCGGAGGCCCACCTGATCCGCCGAATCGGCCGGCACCAAGAGGGTGAGATCGCCGTAGACGACCTTCAACACGAGGTACTTCCGCTTCTCCCCGAGGAATTCCTTGTCGCGGAGTTCTTGGATGACCGCAGCCCCGTGCTCGGGGTGCACAACGGTGTCGCCTTTACGGAACCCCACGAACCCTCCTTAGCGAACCTTCTTGAGAATGCGAGAAAGAGCCCTATGCGATGACTAGTCAGAGGTTAACACGGGGCCCTGCTCCGACGCAACCCAAAACCGCAGGTCAGAGGCCTGATTGCCTGGAATCGGGGGCCCGAACGGTCTAGGCCGAACGCCGCTCGGACGGCGTTCCTGCAGGTCGGCGGGCCCAACTGAGCGCCTCGGCGACCTGTCCGACCGGGACGATCCGGACCCCCTCCAAGACGTTCGTCTCCCCTCGAGGGGCGAAGACCGTGCTGCAACCCGCCGCCCGGGCCGCCGCCAGCCGCTGCGCCATGCCGGGCGCGGGCCGAACGAGCCCGGTTAAAGCAACCTCACCTACGAACGCAGCACCCGGCGGGGGTGGAACGCGGGTGGCGGCGGAGGCGAGGGCGGCTGCCACCGCCAGGTCGCACGCGGGATCCTCGATCCGAACCCCACCTCCGGACGCGCCGAACAGCTCAGCCCGGCCCAGACCGAGCCCCACGGCGCGATCGAGCACCGCTGCTACCAGTTGGAATCGCCGTAGGTCCAAGCCCGTCGCCTGCCGGCGAGGCGGGCCCTCCGTGGCTCCGACAAGGGCTTGAACCTCCACCGCCAACGCACGCCTGCCGGCCAACGGCAACGCCGTCGCGGCCCCTGCGACCCTTTCGCCGGACAGCAGGAGGTCCGTAGGGTCGATCTCTCGCAACCCGGAGGGCTCCATCTCGAACCAGGCCGTCTCTCCTTCCGAGCCGAAGCGGTTCTTGCCGCCGGCCAGCACCCGGAGACCCGATCGGGCATCGCCTTCGAAGGTGAGAACCACGTCGACGGCGTGCTCCAAAGCCCGGGGGCCGGCGAGATCACCATCCTTGGTCACGTGCCCCGTAAGCAGGACTGCGATCCCCTGGCCCTTGGCCAGCCCAACCAGCGCGTCTGTACACGTCCGCACCTGGGAGACACCCCCGGGGATCTGGGCGGCGTCCGCATCGCGGATGGTTTGGATCGAGTCCACTGCCAGCAGGAACGGCCGGGCCTCCGAGGCGCTCTGCAGGACCGCGGCCAGATCACGACCAGGGGCGAAGGTGATGGCTTCGGCGGCGACACCAAGACGCCGGGCTCGGGCCGCAACCTGCGCGTGGGATTCCTCCCCGGACACCACCAGACAGGGTGATCCCGCGGTGGCCAGGTTCGCGACCATCTGGAGCAACAGTGTGGACTTCCCGATCCCCGGTTCGCCCGCGAGGAGGGCAACGGAGCCGGGCACGAGCCCGCCGCCCAAGACGCGGTCGATCCCCTCCATCCCGGTGGAAACCCTGGCCGCGGAGGCGTCTGCCGAGATGGAAAGCAGGGGAACGGGTCCGAGCCGGCCCGCGGCACCGGCGGGGCCGCGGCCGGCCATCGACGCCGGGAGTTCCTCGATGCAACCCCACCCGCCGCACCCGGGGCATCGGCCCGCCCATTGCTCCGCGCGGGCCCCACAGGCCGTGCATTCGAACGTGCGTTTCTTGGCCATGGGCCGACCCTAGCGGGCGCTACTGACACGGTTGAGCGTTCCGATGTCAGCCCTCGCCGGTAGCGTCGAGAGCCTCGGGTTAGGCCCTCAGGCTAGTTCGACCGCTGCAGGTTGAGAAGTGCCGCGGGGCCATCATCCCGCAGCTGAACCTGCCGATACCTACGGAGTTGAAGGAGGCCACGTTGCGAGCAGTTCCTCGTCCCACCCAGGCGCAGCCGCCGTTCCAGGCTGGGGAGTCGATCGGCTTAGGGCCGGCCGCCGAGGTCCCCGACTACCCGCTGGTGCTGTGCCTATGGCACGACGCGTTCTTCGACTTCCAGTCGTCCGATCCCGAGGACTGCCGCGAGGATTACATGGTTCGCACGGTCGGATACCTCGTGAACGAGGGCCCCCGGTTCCTCTCCATCGCGCAGGAGGTGCTCCCCGACGAAGACGGCTTCCGCGCCGTGACGCACATCCCGCGATCCATCGTGGAGAGCCTCACGAATCTGTACCCCGGCCCCTTCCCGGTGTCAGACCCTACTGCGGGCTGAGCGGGCGATCATCCGCCTGTCGCCCTGGACCTGGTACCCCGCTCCGCGTATGCTTCCCCGGTCGGTGCACCCCGCGTCGGCCCGACTCGAAGGAGGGATGTGAGATGGCTGTGACCTTTACCCCGGTCTTCACGCTGCGTCCCTCCGCCTCCGCCTGAACCAGGCGAACCCCGTCTCTTGAGGGACGCAGTGTCGTTCGTTCATCCCTGCGATCCCGAAGGAGATAACCTTGCTTGATCCCGCACTAGAGCCGTTCTTCGACGAGGGGCTTATCCACGACGTGATCCGGCCGCTCGCCAGCGGCAAGGAAGCGATGATCTGGCTCTGCCGCGCGAACCGCCGCCTGACCGGCGAGGACGTCGTGGTGGCCAAGACCTACCGGAACACCCAGGTCCGCGACTTCGCGGACGGTGCCGCCTACCTGGACGGACGCTTCCGCAAGGTCACCAGCCAGGTCCGCGCCATGGAGAAGAAGAACAAGCCCGGTCGTGAGTTCTCCCAGACCTTCTGGGTAGCCCATGAGTTCGCCACGCTGAGCACGCTCCATGAGACCGGCTGTCCGGTCCCCCGCCCGATCGCGAGCGCAGATCGCGGGATGCTGCTCCAATACCTCGGTGAAGGCGACACCTCCGCCCCGCAGCTCCGCGAGCTTAAGCCCGGTGCCGAGGAGGCCGGGGAGATCCTCGCCGTGCTGCTCCGCACCATCGAGCGATTCCTGCTTCGCGACGTGATCCACGCGGACCTCTCGGCCTACAACGTCCTGTGGTGGGAGGACCAACCGTGGGTCATCGACTTCCCGCAGGCGGTCGACGCGCGTTTCAATTCGAGCGCGCAGCAGTTCCTTCGCCGCGATGTCCTGCGGCTCTGCGAATGGGCGGCCAAGCGGGGAGCCGAGACCCCCGACGCCACGCGCTTCGCCGACGACCTGTGGACCAGCTGGGAGTTCGCCGCCCTGGTCCCCGACGAACTCCGGGACTTCAGCTGAGGGCGCCTACTCGGGGGAGCCGGCGAGCTCGACCGGGGGTGTGTCGGGGGGGAGCACGTCGTCGGGGATCACTCCGCCGGTGTGCTCGAAGGTGATCTCGCCGTCGACCGCGTCGACCAGGACCGTTTCGCCCGCGCGGAATTCTTTCCACAGGAGCTTCTCGGACAGCGGGTCTTCGACCAGACGCTGGATGGTTCGACGCAGCGGCCTGGCACCCAGGGACACGTCGTAGCCCTCCTTGGCCAGCAGAGATTTCGCGGCGTCGGTGAGTTCGATGTCCAGATCCTTCGCCTTCAGCTGCTCGGTCACGCGCTTCATCAGCAGGTCAACGATGCTCTTCACGTCCTCCTGGCTGAGCGAACGGAACACGATCACTTCGTCGATGCGGTTCAGGAACTCTGGACGGAAGCTCTTCTTGAGTTCGTCCTTCACGCCGTCACGCATGCGCTCGTAGGTGACCTGCTCGTTACCGCTGGTCGCGAACCCGATCCCCGGTCCCTTCTGGATGTCCCGGGTTCCAAGGTTGGACGTCATGATGATGATCGTGTTCTTGAAGTCCACGGCACGGCCCTGCGAGTCCGTCAGGCGCCCGTCCTCCAAGATCTGGAGCAGCGTGTTGAACACGTCCGGGTGTGCCTTCTCGATCTCATCGAAAAGGATGACGCTGAAGGGCTTGCGGCGGACGGCTTCGGTGAGCTGGCCGCCCTCCTCGTATCCCACGTAGCCGGGAGGCGAACCGATCAGGCGCGACACCGTGTGCTTCTCCATGTACTCGGACATGTCCAGCTGGATCAGTGAATCCTCGTCACCGAACAGGAACTCGGCGAGCGTCTTGGACAGTTCCGTCTTCCCGACCCCGGAAGGTCCGAGGAAGATGAACGAGCCGGACGGGCGGCGCGGGTCCTTGAGGCCGCTGCGCGTGCGGCGCATCGCGCGGCTGACAGCGCTGATAGCTTCGTCCTGCGTCACGATCCGCTTGTGGAGTTCGTCCTCCATGCGAAGGAGCTTCTCCGTCTCTTCCTCCGTGAGCTTGAAGACGGGGATGCCGGTCCAGATGGAAAGGACCTCGGCGATCTCCTCCTCATCGACCTCGCTGAGGATGTCCATCTCACCGGACTTCCACGCCTGCTCGCGACGAGTGCGCTCTTCCTGGAGCTGACGTTCCTCGTCGCGGAGGCTCGCCGCCTTCTCGAAGTCCTGACCGTCGATGGCGCTCTCCTTGCGCAGGCGCACCTCGGCGATCTTCTCGTCGATCTCGCGAACGTCGGGTGGCGCGGTCATCCGGCGGATCCGCATGCGGCTGCCGGCCTCGTCGATGAGGTCGATGGCCTTGTCGGGTAGCTGGCGGTCGGAGATGTAGCGGTCCGCGAGGTTGGCGGCGGCGACCAGCGCCTCGTCGGTGAAGTTCACGCGGTGGTGGGCCTCGTATCGGTCGCGCAATCCCTTGAGGATCTCGATGGTGTGGGTGACCGACGGCTCCTTGACCTCGATAGGCTGGAACCGGCGTTCGAGCGCCGCGTCCTTCTCCAAGTGCTTGCGGTACTCGTCGCGCGTTGTGGCGCCGATGGTCTGCAGTTCGCCTCGTGCCAGCATCGGCTTCAAGATGCTGGCGGCGTCGATGGCACCTTCCGCGGCACCCGCGCCCACCAACGTGTGCAGCTCGTCGATGAACAGGACGATGTCCCCGCGGGTCTTGATCTCCTTGAGGACCTTCTTCAGACGCTCTTCGAAGTCACCGCGATAGCGTGAACCGGCTACCAGTGCGCCCAGGTCCAGCGTGTAGATCTGCTTGCCCTTCAGCGTCTCGGGAACCTCGCCCTTGACGATGGCCTGCGCGAGCCCTTCGACCACGGCGGTCTTGCCCACGCCGGGATCGCCGATGAGAACGGGGTTGTTCTTCGTTCGGCGGGAAAGAACCTGCATGACGCGCTCGATCTCTTTCTCGCGCCCGATGACCGGGTCGAGCTTGCCGTCGCGCGCGAGCTGGGTGAGGTTCCGGCCGAACTGGTCCAGGACCATCGACCCCTGCGGACCGCCCTCACCGGGCGCGCCTCCGGGCGTCTGCTCACCCTTGCCCCCGGTGTACCCCGAGAGGAGCTGGATGACCGTCTGGCGAACACGGTTCAGGTCCGCGCCGAGCTTCTGCAGGACCTGAGCCGCCACGCCCTCACCTTCACGGATGAGGCCGAGCAGGATGTGCTCTGTGCCGATGTAGTTGTGGCCGAGCTGCAGCGCTTCGCGAAGCGAGAGCTCCAAGACCTTCTTCGCACGAGGAGTGAACGGGATGTGACCGGTGGGAGCCGCCTGTCCCTGGCCGATGATCTCCTCGACCTGCTGACGCACCGCTTCCAGCGAGATGTTCAGCGATTCGAGCGCCTTGGCCGCAACGCCTTCGCCCTCGTGGATGAGGCCGAGCAGGATATGCTCGGTCCCGATGTAGTTGTGGTTGAGCATCCTCGCTTCTTCTTGAGCGAGGACCACAACCCTTCTCGCGCGATCCGTGAACCGTTCGAACATGTCATCGTCCTCCGGGTCGAGACCCGCATGTTGCAGTTCCTCGGGGATCATCGGACCCCGTCCTACCCCCGAGGTACAAGTGGCGCTGAGGTCGGGGTGCGGCCACAGCGCCTACTCGTTCGGAGTATACCCGTGCCCTCTCATAACCTTTGAAGCCATATGACTTGTTCCCACGCATGGATGCCACCTCGCCTAGGTCTTCGGTCGCTTGACGCCGGAAGATGAGGGACCGCACGGCGGATGTGACATATCCCCCGAATGGGTCAGCGAATCTCCCCCGTACGGGAGATGGCAGGCGCCGGATGCTCGTGGCACCATGACGTGCGCTTCCTCACCCCCCCGGAGGAGGTAGCACGCTCTCCCCCTCGTGAGCGTGGCCCTCCCGAACCGCCGTTAGAAGGAGATCATGACCGTGCGAGTGCTCGTGGTCGATGACCACCCTGCGTTCCGCAAGGCGCTGACATCGGCGCTCCGCTTGGTCGACGACATCGAAGTTGCCGGTGAGGCCGGCGGTGGCGTCGCGGCCTGCGAAGGCGCCGCCGAGCTTCGGCCCGACGTCGTGCTCATGGACCTTTCCATGCCGGATCTCGACGGCATCGGGGCCATGAAGAAGATCCACGAATCCTCACCCGACATGCCGGTGGTCATCCTGACGGCCCACGCCGATCCGGGTGTCGAGCGCGAAGCTCGAGAGGCCGGCGCCTCCGGGTTCCTCGCGAAGGGCACGGGACTGCATGACCTGGTCATCGTGCTCCACGAGGCCGCCGACAACGAGGACGACCCGGCGCAGGAGTGAGCGGCCGGCTGGTCAGTCGGCCGGCTGTTCGGGTCGCTGGCTCGGGAACATGATCAGATCGCGGAGACTCGGCGCGTCGGTGAGCAGCATGAGCAACCGGTCGATCCCCATCCCCATTCCTCCTGTCGGAGGCATCCCGTGCTCCAGCGCGCGAAGGAAGTCCTCGTCCAACGGATGCGCTTCCTCGTCCCCCGCCGCCTTCGCCCGCTGCTGATCCTCGAACTTGGCTCGTTGTTCGTCGGGGTCAGTGAGCTCGCTGAACGCGGTGACCAGTTCCAGGCCGCCGATCACCAGATCGAAGTGCTCGGTCAGGCCGGGCTGGCTCCGATGCGGACGGGCGAGCGGCGAGACCTCGCGCGGGAAGTCGCAGACGAACGTCGGCTCCACGATGGTCCCTTCGACGAGCTTCTCGAAGAGCTCCTGGATGATCTTGCCGGGACCCCACGCGTCCTCATGCGCAACACCGAACCGCTCGGCGATCTCGCGCAGGCCGGGCCGTTCCAGGGTGATGACCTCGCCAGTAGCCTCCGACACGCTGCCCAGGATCGTGATCCGGCGGAAGGGCAGCGTGAGGTCGATCTGGTGTTCGCGGAACGGGAGGACGAGGGACTCCGGGTCGCGCCCCATGATCGGCGCGACGGCACGGGCGCAGGCCACGATGAGATCCTGGGTGAGCGTCACCATCGTGTCGTAGTCCCCGTAGGCGCGATAGGCCTCAAGCATCGTGAACTCGGGGTTGTGGTCCCGGTCGATCCCCTCGTTGCGGAAGTTACGGCCGAGTTCGAAGACGCGCTCGACGCCACCGACCAGCATCCGCTTGAGGAACAGCTCCAGGCTGATGCGGAGCTTCATCTCCTGGTCCAGCACGTGGTGAAAGGTGGTAAACGGCCGGGCATTCGCACCGCCGGCTACCGTTTGCAGCATCGGCCCCTCGAACTCGAGGTATCCCACCGCGTCCAGCTCCGCCCTGATGGTCTTCAGCACCGCCGCGCGCGCAAGGAACGCGCGGCGCGGAGCCTCGTCCGCGATGAGGTGCAGGTAACGCCGCCGCTGCTGGAGGTCGGGGTCCTTGAGCCCGTGCCACTTCTCCGGCAGCGGACGAAGCGCCTTCGTGAGCATCGTCACGGAATCGGCCCGCAAACTGACCTCGCCGCGGCGCGTACGGACCACCGTGCCGGCGGCGCCGATGATGTCGCCCAAGTCGATCTCGTCCAGGAGCGCGTATCCGTCCCCCAACGTGGCCTGTTCGCAGAAGAGCTGAAGGTCGCCCGTGCGGTCGCGGATGACCAGGAAGGTGAGCTTGCCGTGGCGGCGGGCCAGGACGACCCGACCGGCGACCGACGCCCGCCGGTCCGAGCCCTCCTCGTTCGCCAGGACGCCGTCGGGGAACGCGGCGTGGATGTCTGCGGCGTGGGTGTCCTGCTGGAAATCGACGGCGAACGGTTCGATACCGGCGGCGCGGAGGCGTTCCAGGCTCTGGCGACGGGCACGGAGAACCTCGTCCTCACGCGACAGCCCTTCGCGCGCGTCGAACTCCTCGGGGGTGTCGGTAGGGTCACTCATCGGCGTTCCGCTCATAGACCATGCGGAGTCCCTCCAGGGTGAGCCACGGTTCGTGATGATCGACGGTGGTGCAGTGGGGGATCACCGTCGGGGCCAGGCCGCCGGTGGCGACCACCGGAGCTGCGGGAGCACCAAGCTCGCTTCGGATCCGGTTCACGATGGCGTCGACCTCGCCCGCCGTGCCGTAGAGCAGCCCGGATTGGATGGCCTCGACGGTGGATCGGCCGATGGGTGAACGCGGGGGCGTGAGATCGACCCGGGTCAACCGGGCCGTGCGGGAAACCAGCGAGGACGCGCTCACCTGCAGGCCGGGCGCGATCACGCCGCCCAGGAACTCGCCCTTGTCCGAGACGACGTCGAAGTTCGTGCTGGTGCCGAAGTCCACCACGATGGCGGGGCCGCCGAACCTGGTGAACGCGGCCAGCGAGTTCACGACCCGATCCGCCCCGACCTCGCGCGGGTTGTCGGTGAGGACGGGAACGCCGGTCTTCGTGCCGGGACCGACGATCAGTGGCGAGAACGCCAGGTACCGCTCCGCCATGTCGCGGACGGCGTGCGTCACGTCGGGGACCACACTCGCGACCACGAATCCGTCCAGCGAGGCGAACGTCAGCCCGCGGTGCTCCAGGAAGAACTCCAAGTGCAGGGCAAGCTCGTCGGCGGTGCGCTCGGGGCGCGTGGACAGGCGCCAGGTATGCGCGAGCGTGAGGCCGTCGAAGACCCCAAGGACGATCTCTGTGTTGCCGACATCGGCTGCGAGCAGCACTTACGGATGAACCTCCAACTCGAACGAGGGTCCAGCATCGTCCACGGGCGTAGCGGGCGACAACCGCCCGACCTCCGCCGCCCACCTCGCAAGAGGGTCGGCAGGGTCGGCAGGGTCGGCGCCGCCCCGCCCCGACGCCACCGCCGACAGCCTGGTGAGCAACCGGAGCGCCGTCGGGGCCGCCCCCACGATCGCCGCGATCGGACCGCCGAGTTCGGCGATCACGACGCCGGCGGCCACCACCTCGCCATCCTCGGCCAGCGGACGGACGCGCGCGCCCATCCGCCCGAACACCTCCTTCAGCACGGGAAGTCCGACCACCATCCCCGGCGCCGTGCAACGGATACGGGCGATCCCGACGGCATCCGGATCCCCCACCGCTCGGACATCGTCCGCCAGGAGCGCGGCCATCGCCGCCGCCATGACGTCGACGCGATCGAGGACGGGACCGCCGGCGTTCATGCGGCCGGGCCGGGAAGGAGCAGGTTGTCGATGAGGCGGACCTCGGAGAACCGCGCGGCCACGATCGCGCGTGCCGGCCGATCGACCGTGGTGAGCGGCTCGAACGTTGCCTCGTCCACGATCGCCGCGTAGTCGAGGCGAGCCAACCCGGCCGCGCCAACCTCCCGGGCGATGGTCGCGATCAGCACCGCAGCCACGGGCTCCCCCCCCCGGGCGGCCGCCGCCGCCTCCGACAGACCCAGGAACAGGCTGGGCGCTTGCTCCCGTTCCGCGGGAGTGAGGTTGCGGTTGCGCGAGGCCACCGCGAGCCCGTCGGCCTCTCGCACGGTCGGACACGCCACGATCTCGGCGGCCAGCTGTTCGCGCGCCACCATCCGGCGAACCAAGAACAACTGCTGTGCGTCCTTCTGGCCGAGATAGGCCGACGTGGGTCCGGTCACCGAGAGCAACCGGTGCACCACCATCAGGACGCCGGGGAAATGCCCCGGGCGCGACGCCCCTTCGAACGTGCTCCCTATCGAGCCGGGATCGGGGGCCGGAAGATCGACGCCCGGCGGATAGACCTGCTCCACCGACGGCGACCACACTGCATCGACGCCCAGCCGTTCGCACCGCGCCAGATCCGCCGCCTCGTCACGCGGGTAGGCCGCCAGATCATCCGCGTCGGAGAACTGCATCGGGTTGACGAAGATACTCACGGCAACGAACCCACCCCTGTCGCGCGCGCGGGAGATCAACGCGTCGTGCCCCTGGTGGAGCGCGCCCATGGTGGGCACGAGCCCCATCGCCCGGCCGCTCCGGCGAGCCGCGTCGGTGATCGCGCTGAATCCCGCAGCATCGCGGCTCACGTCCATGCGTCCAGCACCTCCGACAAGGCGGTCGCGTCCCCTGGAGCCAGCCGCCCGGCGTCCACCCCGAGTTGGAGGGCGACGCGACACAGCGCCACGTAGGGGGCCACGGTATCCGGACGAGCGGATCTGAGCGCGGTCAGGTTGCGGTCGATCGTGGTGATGTCACCGCGAACCGCGGGTCCGGTCAGCGCCGCGGCGGGCCCGAGCCGTTCGATGTTCTCGAGCGTCGCCCGCTGGAGCGCCGCCATGGCGGCGGCCGGGTCGGGGACGCCGGCGATGGCGAACAGGTCGGCCGCGATCGCCGACACCGTAACCAGGTAGTTCGACGAGAACACCGCGGCCGCGTGATAGAGCGGACGCGCGGCGTCGTCCAGCCGGAAGGGTACGCCGCCCATGTCACGGGCAAGTGACAAGCCGAAGGCCTCGCCCTCGGGATCATCGGACGTGACGGCCATCGCTGCTCCGCGGAGGCGCTGGACGGCATCCTCCACGGTCGGAAAGGTCTGGAGCGGGTGAACGGCGAGCCGGTGCGCCCCGGCGGCGGCGGCCGGATCCAAGGCGGCCAGGCCCGCAGCTCCGCTGACGTGCACGGCCCATCCGCCCTCGCGGAACCCTCCGCCGGCCGCCACCTCGCCGATGACCGCACCGAGCGCATCGTCGGGAACCGCCACGATCACCACGGACGCGCTCCTTCCGGCCTGGACGGACGCGAGAACCGGGACCCCAGGAAGGTGACGAGCGGCCCTGGCTGGGGTGGCGGCTCCGCCGCTGACTGCCACGATGTCGTGCCCCGCCGTCCGCAGGGCGACGGCGACAGCGGTCCCTACCCTGCCGGCCCCCACCACCGCGACGTCCATCTGCGGCGAGTATCCCAACTCACGCGCCGATCCAGACCATCGGCCCCATCGGAACCGGGGCGCCCGCCGGGAGAGGCAGCGGCGAGCTCGACCCATCGAACACCCGCGAGAACACGCCCCCGGAAAAGACGATCCTTGTCCCTACCCCCGTGTAGAGACCGTCCGAGTAGCCACGCGCCGCTTCGAGATACACGGCCGGTTGCGTTGGTCCCGCCGGAGGTGCCGCGGCAAGCCGGAATATCCCCGTTCGACCCACGGCGGACCCCAGTGCCAACGCCTCGGTACCGTTGGGACCCCAACTAAGTACCCGATCCAGGATGAACGGCGCGCCGTCGGAGCTGTATGGGGTGGGGGATTGAGAGGCGGGTCCCCGGAAGTAGAGAGCTGAGGCCTGCGCCCAGGTCAACCCCGTCGTCGCGTCCGGGGTCACCACCATGTCGTTGGCGGGCGACAGACTGTCCAGGCGGTAGTGGTCCACGATGGGCCGCAACCGTCCAACGCTGAGGAACGCGATCCGCGATCCATGAGGATCGTGGAGCGAGAGGTACGTGACTCGCTGACTGAGCGCGATGCCGTCCAGCGTCGCGCACACGCGCTCTCCGGCAGTCTGTTCCTGTCGGAGAGGCGAAACACGGATGGCAAGAACGGACAGGCGGCTGCATCCTCCGGCGGCAGGAGAGCCCGTTCCCACCGCCGCGTCGACGCCGTGCGGCGCCCACGCCGCCACGTCGCCATGACCGAGCGGAAGCGCCTGGTCGGCGGGCCCCAAGAACTTGAACACGCCGATGTCCACCC
>JANXVR010000015.1 GCA_025351565.1 Actinomycetes bacterium | reverse complement strand
GAGCAGCTCGGCGGGCCTCGGGGCGTGGGTCTTCAACGAGGAGAACTGCAACGCCTCCAGCGCAATGAGTTCCGCCCCGGCCACGAATTCGCCTAGCCGTTCGGCCAGCGCTTGCATCTCGGGAAGCTCGGGCATGGCTATCCCGCGACGACCTCGGCCGCGGCCTTCCGAACGATCTCTATGCACTCGTCGATGCGATCGGCGTGCGTGCGGTGGCTCACGATGCACGCGCGGATCAGATAGCCATCCGCCACCAGCGTCGACGACAGGAAGACCCGCTTCGAATCGTTGATGCGGCTGAGCAACCGGGTGTTCGCGTCCCGGTCGCCGCCGGCCAAGCGGAACGCCACGACGGTCAGTTGCGGTTCCCATGGGATCTCCAGCAGCGGCTCCTGCGCCAAGCCATCGTGGAGACGCCGGGTGAGGTCGAGCTTCTCATCCAGGGCCTCGCGGAACGCGCCGACGCCGTGCAGTACCAGCGGCATCCAGACCCGAAGCCCGCGCCAATCCCGCGACAGCTCGGGTGAGTACTCAGCGTAGTTCGGGAGTTCGCCTTCCGGGGCCAGGTCTTGGAGGTAGGCGGCGCCCTCGAAGTGGGCATCGCGGAGCGCCGAACCCTCCCGCACCACCAGGGCTCCCGTCCCGTACGGCAGGAACAACCCCTTGTGCGGATCGAGCGTGATGGAGTCGGCGCTGGTGATCCCGGCGAACCGTTCCTTGCCCCGATCGGTCAGCTGGAAGAACCCGCCGTAGGCGCCGTCGACGTGCAGCCAGAGCCCGCCGCTGGCGGCGATGTCGGCGACGGCTTCCATCGGGTCGATAACGCCGGTGTTCGTGGTCCCGGCCGAGGCCACAACCAGGAATGGACGCAGGCCCGCCCGCCGGTCGGCTTCGATCAGCTCCGTCAGGGCCGCTGGATCCATCCGGAGTTCGTCGTCCGTGGGGACGATCCGGAGGTTACGTTCGCTGAAGCCGGCCAGGGAGGCTGCCTTCGTGACGCTGCCGTGGGTCTGCGCGCTGACGTAGTAGGTGCCGTCCAGGAAGTCGGGTCCGAGCTTCGCGTGGCGCGCGGTGACCACGGCCGAGAAGTTCGCCATCGAACCGCCGGAGGTCAGGATGCCCTGCGAACCCGCCGGGTAGTCGAAGAGATCGCAGAGCCAGCGGGTGACGTTCTCCTCCAGCTGCACCACGGCGGGGCTCGGACCCCACAGACCCGCGTAGCGGTTAACCCCTTGCGCGATGAACTCGGCGAGCGCGGCCGTGAACAGCCCACCGCCGGGGATGTACGCCAGGTAGCCGGGCCCGGAGTACTCGAACGTCCGCGCCACCGCGTCCTGCACCTGCGCGAACAACTCCGCGAAGGGCCTGCCGTCCTCGGGCGGCGAGGCGCGGAGCCTGCGAGCCAGATCCAGAGCCCCGTCGGTGGCCTCGGCGGGCGCGTCATCCAGCCCGCGGATGAAATCGACGAGGTAGGTGAGCACCGACTCCCCCATCTCGTGCATCTGGGACGGCGAGGGATCCAGGGGCATCGACATGCCGTCCATCGTAGCTGCGGGCATGGGTGCCGGTGGAGCTGGCCGGATCAGCGTCGGGCCGGATCAACCGCGTCGAGCAGGCGACGTGACGCCTTCGTCACGTCGCGCACGGCTGCGTCGAACGCGTCCTCGTTCTTCTTCGACGGCTCACGATATCCGCTCACCTTCCGCACGAATTGCAGCGCTGCCGCGCGGATCTCCTCATCGGTGGCCGGCGACTCCGTGCCCCTGAGCGTTTTGATGCTTCTACACATGGCCCCGACCCTACCGCGACCGGCGGCTCACGGGCGAACGAGCTCGCGGACGCGGGCCGCGGCCGCCCGCGCCCGCATCACGTCGGCGTTCGAAGGCTTGGACCGCGCGAACCGCTCCGCCTCGAACGTCCGCACCACCAACCCGGCGGCCTCCACAACATCGGGGGGAAGGGCCGGGTCCGCCCGCAGTTCGCGCAGGTACTCGCTCGGCGTTCGATGGGAGCGTCGTGGGTGTCCGGCCGGCGTGAGGGCGTCCGTCATGTCTCGATAGGCGGTCCCGGCGCCTGCCTCCGGCGGTTCATGTTCACGCCGCCGCCGGCGACGCCACGCCGCCGCGACCGCAGCGGCGAGGGCCGCTGCTCCCACCGCCCCCGCGTGGTGCCACGCCCACGCGACCCCGCGTCCGATGCCTCGCACCACCACGCCGGCCGCGGCCTTCACCGGCGCCGGGACCACGCGGCGGGCGAAGTTCCCGATAGCCGCCAGCACCTCCGGCGTGACGAAGTGCCCGCCCGATCCGGGCGCCTCCGGCACGCCGAACGTCGGGTCGTACGGCACCCATCCGATGCCGGGGTAATAGACCTCGAGCCACGCGTGTGCATCGGACTGCTTGACCTCGTAGTACCCGGTCAGCGGATCCCACGTGCCGGGGCCGAACCCCGTCACCAGCCGCGTGGGGATCCCCTGGGTTCGAAGCATCACCGCCATGGCGCTCGCGATCTGCTCGCAGAACCCGCGGTGGGTCACGAAGAGGAACCGATCGACGGTGTCCACTCCGGCCGGGTCACGGGCGATCGTAAGGTCGTAGCGGGTATTGGCCGCTATCCAATCCTGGACGGCGATGACCTTGTCGTATTCGGTCGCCTTGCCGGCGGTGATCCGGGCGGCAAGCGCGGCCACGCGGCCGGGCATCGTGTCGGACAGCTGGAGATACGCGTCGTTCGCCGGGATCGACAGGGGCGGCGCATCCCTGAGCATGTGGGGATCGGTGATCGGGACGTTCGAGACGACGGAATAGACCATCCCCGAGTCCAGGAAGATCGGCGAGCGGACCGAGTCGTATCGGTCCACGCGGAGCCCCGCGGCCGGGAAGTAGATCTGGTCGGGCCGGTAGGCGGCGAACAGCACGTTGGGCTGGGGAGAGTCGATGTAGAACGTCTGGGTGAGCTGCGTTGTAGGAACGTTGAATGGCCCGTCCGTCGGTTGGGCCATCAGCGCGTCGCCGCCGCCCAGCGCCGGCAGCGCGACGGTGGTGGGGTCGCCGATGGTCCATTTCGACCCATCGAACGTGTCGAAGACTTCGGCCCGCCAGAGCGAGGCCTGCGAGGATCGAACCCGGAACGCGATGTCGTTCGAGAGCTGGCCTCGCGCGCGCAGGTCCACCACGTCGCTGAAGCCTGGATACGCGCCCGAGGCGAAGTCGACCACGCCGTTCGTGGAGGCCGGCAGACCGGGGTTCGTGACGCTGCCCTCGAAGCCTCCGACGGGATCGGCCCCGCCGAGTGAGAACGGCGGGATGTGCACGAACGTTCCGGGAAGACGGGGCATCACCAGGAACACCGCGAGGGCCGAGACCGTCACCACCAGGCCGCTCAGCCCGGCGAGCCGTACCGGTGCGGTCCGCGCCTTCCCCGACCCGAACCGTCTGACCGAGATCGCCGGGGTGAGCGCCTGGGCGGGCGGCGCGCTGGATAGGAACAACCACACCGACGCCAACGCCGCCCACGGAACCATGAACCAGATCAGGGTCGGGGTCAGGGAAAGCGCCCCCGCCTCGGCCATGAGCACCACGCTCGAGACCATCGAGAACGACAGGTCCCGGCGTCTGGGCACGTCGAACGAGTGCAGGACCTGAACCCACAGGAACAGCGCCGCCAGCGGGATGCGTGCTTGGTCCACCGTCGTGGCGGTGCGCACCGAGCTCAGGAACTGCGTGAACGCGACCAGTAGCCCGATCGACAGGAGGATCTTCGTGGTCAGGTTCGAGTTGTGGCGTTGGCGATAGGAGAACAGGTAACCGGCGGGCGCCGCGAGCAGGGCGCACACCGCGGTCGCCCCGTCCACCGCGCCCTGCCGCACCACGGCCAAGATGGCCACCTCGACCGCCATCGCGGCCACCAGCCGCATGCTCGCCGAGTCCTCGACCACGCCCTTCGTTCGGATGGTGAGCTTCATCGGACACCGGCCTCTAGCCGGAGCGCCCTCGCCAGGTCGTCCTGGCCGAGCGCCCACCGATACGTTTCGGCGCCCACGGCCTCCAGGCTGGAAACGAGCTCATCCGTGGCGGACGCCGCCAGTACGGACCCTGCCGGCGCCAGCGCCGCGTCTACCTCGACGACCACCGCGACAACGGAGTGAACGGACTCGAAGAGCCGCCCGATCGCCGACGTGAGCGTCCCGGCGTCGTTGCTCCTCCAGGTGGGGAACGCCAGGACGGCCGTTCGCACACCCCGAAGTTCCTCTCCGAGAGCCTCAAGCAGTTCGTGCAACCGGAGACCGCCGCCCGGGCGGAGCCGTGCGAGCCACTCCAGGAGTTCGTGTTCGTCGGCGCGAGCCAGCGAGTGCGGTAGTCCGTCCCGGGCGGTGATGAGCCGGGCGCCGTGGCCTTGGGTGAGCGCGGCGAGCGCGATCGACGCCGCCGCCGAGCAGCAGCGGTCGAGCGGCGTCCACTCCGTGCCCAGGTCGTTGGAGGTATCGACGACCAGCGCCAACCGCCGGGTGGTTTCCTCCTCGAACTCGCGGACGATGAGGCTCCCGTGACGCGCCGTCGAGGGCCAGTGCACGTGCCGCATCCCGTCGCCGGGCCGGTATTCGCGCACGCCCATGAACTCCGGTCCCTGGCCCATCCTGGGATACGGGTGGACCGATCGTTCATGGGTGTCCGCTGCGTGAACGAACGGAAGCGGGCCCAGCGACGTCACCGCAGGGAAGACGAGCGTTCGGCCCTCGACGTCGATCCGGCGCCGGGCCACCGCCACGCCGAGCGGCCCGGACGAGGAGACCACGACCTGGGTCGGACCCTGGAGGCCGCGCCTGGCCGGGACCCGTTCGGTCCTCACCTCGACCCGATCACCGGGTTTCAGCGAGGGAACGTAGGCCCGGGTCGGTGCGAGGTGCGCATCCTCGAGAACGATCCCCAAGGCCGCGCCCAGCGACGCATCCCGCACGATCAGATCGACCGGCGTGGCCCGGCCCTGGAACACCTCCGACGGGGCGGACCGAAAGACGTGGACGCGCCGAACCATGAGCAGGGGCAAGAACCAGCCAGCCAGCAGCGTCCCCAGCAGGAACGCCGACAGCACGTAGAGCCACCCGGCCTGAACGTTCGAACCCACGAAGAACAGGACCAGCGCGCCTCCCGCCAATCCGGCGGCGCGTCGCCGCGGACGCGGCACCGGGGTCACCGCTTCCCGGCGACGCCGAGCGGAACGGGGACTTCTCCGAGGATCCGCCGGACCACATCGCGGCCGACGCCGCCTCCGCCGCGGGCCTGGCGCGGGATCAACCGGTGCGCCAGCGCGGCGGGCGCCAGCGCCTTCACGTCGTC
>JANXVR010000005.1 GCA_025351565.1 Actinomycetes bacterium | reverse complement strand
GGCGTCGGTCCTCTTCGACCTGGTGGTCGGATCTTCATCGGTGATCGCAGCCTCGTGGCTCGATGGGGCGGGCGCCATCTGGGCCGAGAACCGGGCGCTCCGATGGATCGCCGATCTGGCGGGCATGCCCGAGGGAGCCGGGGGATGCTTCGTCTCGGGCGGTTCGGCAGGGAACCTGAGCGGGCTGGTCACGGCGCGCGACGTTGCCGCCCGCGCCCGCGGTGACCGGGGGCGCCCCGCGCGCTGGGCGATCGCCTGTTGCGACACAGTGCACTCATCAGTGGCCGCCGCGGCGAGGGTCATGGACGTGGACGTCATCGACGTCCCCCACGACGAACGCGGCAAGCTCACCGGGGACAACCTGGCCGCGGTACTGGACGCCCGCCCCGAGACGGACCCCGTATTCGCCGTGGTCGCGAGCGCCGGCGCTACGAATGCTGGGACGGTCGATGACCTGGCAGGCGTGGCGCGGGTGGTCCACGATCGCGGGCTCTGGCTCCACGTCGACGGAGCCTACGGCGGCGGCGGTCTGGTGGCGCCCTCGATCCGCCATCTCTACGACGGCATCGAGCAGGCCGACTCCCTCTCCGTGGATCCGCACAAGTGGCTGTTCGCGCCGTACGACTCGTGCGCGCTCATCTACCGGGAGCCCGCGCTCGCACGCCGCGCGCACACGCAGGAGGCGAGCTACCTGGACTCGGTGAACGAGGACCTGGAATGGGCGCCTTCGCACTACGCCTACCACCTGAGCCGGCGCGCCCGCGGGCTGCCGCTCTGGTTCAGCCTGGCCACGTACGGGACGGACGCCTACCGCGACGCCGTGGAGCAGGTGCTCACCCTCACCCGCCAGACCGCGGCGGAGATCGGCCGCCGCACGGAACTCGAGTTGATCCAGGAACCCGAGCTGTCGGTAGTGCTGTTCCGCCGGATCGGCTGGGGCGCGAGCGACTACGACGCGTGGTGGCGCAGGATCCTTGACGCGCAGATCGGGTTCGTGCAGCCGACCAAGTGGGAGGGCGAGACCGTCGGGCGCCTCTGCTTCATCAACCCCCGCACGTCGATCGACCACGTCCGCGCGATCCTCGGCACGATGGCCTGAGGGCCCGGCACCCGCTACCCGCGAATAGGGAACCCGGCGGAGCGCCCTCAGGCGATGGGGCCTGCCTGCCGATACCCCTGCCTGTACGCGCCCAGATCCGGGCGCCCGACATCGGGAAGAGGCGATCGAACTGCAGATGTACCGGCACCGGGCGAGCAGGGACCGTGAAACGGGGTTCACCCTCATCGAGTTGATGGTCGTTGTCCTGATCATCGGCATCCTCATCGCGATCGCGCTTCCGGTCTTCTTGGGAGCCCGCACTCGGGCGCAGGACAAGGCGGCCGGATCCGACCTCCGCAATGGAGTGGCGGCGGCGAAGGTCCTCTACTCCGACGCCGCCGACTACACGTCGGTGACTGCGGCCGGCATGCAGGGTGTAGAACCGTCGCTGACGTTCGTCGATGAGACCACTGCGTCCGCCGCGGGCAACAACCTTGCGGTGTCGTTCAGCGTCTTCAACTACGGGGAAGTCAACATGGCGAGGCTGTCGGCCTCCGGCACCTGTTTCTTCATCCGCACGATCGACAAGCAGGGTCCGGCCGGATCCGATATACCCGGGACGTACTACGGCAAGGCGTCCGGGATCGCGTGCAACGGGCAGACGATCTCAGGCTACAGCACGAACACCGTCCGATTCAACGGGTGGTAGCAGGTCTAGGGGTGGCCGCTCGATCCACAGCGCCCTCAGCGAGGTAACGCGACGAGCGTGGCACGGTTCGCGAGGTCCAGCAGCACGTTCGCCAGGACCAGGATCGCGATAACGGCGACCATCGCAGCGGCGGCGACCACGGTGATCAGACCGGAGGCGCGGAGCGGCGATTCATCCGAGCCCTTCGCGAACAGCATCTGCTTGGGGATGGCGAAGTAGTAGAAGACGCTCACCACGGAGTTCACGAGCATGACCACGGCGAGCGCGACGCCCAGCACGCCGGCGCGTTCGATGGCGACCCGGAAGATGAAGAGCTTGCCCCAGAACCCACCCGCCGGCGGGATGCCGGCCAGCGAGATCAGGCACGTGGTCATGGCTATCGCCAGCACCGGGGCGCTGCGAACCAGGCCGGCGAAATCGGAGATGAGCACCGTGGGCTTGCGGCGCGCGACCGCCGTGGTCACCGCGAACGCGCCGAGGTTCATGATCCCGTAGATGAGGATGTAGGTGACGCACGCGGCGAACGCGTCGCGGTTCACCGTGGGGTTGGCGCCGACCAGCGCGAACGGCAACAGCATGTACCCCGCCTGCGCGATGCCGGAGTACGCGAGGAGCCGCACCGCCTGTCGCTGCTGCAGCGCCAGGAGGTTCCCGATCGACATCGTCGCGATGGCGATGAACGCGAACAGCGGCGTCCAGAAATGCGCCTCATGGATGAACGCCACGAACATCAGCTGGAGCAACCCCGCGAACCCCGCCGCCTTCGACGCCACCGCCAGGAACGCCGCAACAGGGACCGGCGAGCCCTCATAGGTGTCCGGGGCCCAGAACTGGAACGGGAACGCGCTCACCTTGAACGCGAACCCCACCACCACGAAGAAGATCGACGCCAGCGCCAGCGTCTCCTGCTGGGCCGGGAGCGCCGCCAGCTTCGTCGCGATCTGCGAGAGTCCCGTCTGCCCGCCGGTCAGCCCGTAGATCATGCTCATCCCGAACAGCATCACCGCGGTCGAGAGCACCCCGATCAGGAAGAACTTCAGGCCCGCCTCGTTCGACTTGGGGTCTCGTTTACGGAAGGCCGCCATCAGGAAGCCGGGCGCCGAGACCAGCTCGAGCGAGATGAACAGCATCAGGAGGTCGCGCGAGGCGGGCATGAGCATGCAGCCCAGGAAGCTGGTCAGCAGGAGGAAGTAGTACTCGCCCTGGTAGAACCCGCCCTCCTTTATGTACCGCATCGAGATCGCCAGCACGACGATGGCGACGGCAAGGAAGAACGTCTGGAACAGCACGGCGAAGTCGTCCACCACGAAGGACCCACCGAACGTGGCGCGCGGGGTCGACCCCAAGAGCGTCAGTTCGGCGGCCAGGGTTGCGAGCACCCCGACCAGGGCCAGCGGCATGGCCGCGTGCTTCCACTTGTTTGGCAGGAACAGGTCGACCACCAGCACGATCAGGATCGTCGCGGACAGGACGATCTCGGGGAGGACCGCGTGGTAGTCGATGTGCATCAGGAAAGTCCCACGGCGTGCAGCAGCGCGTTCACGGCGTGGTCGGTCGCGCCGAACACCAGCTTCGGGAACAGCCCGAGCACCACGATGAGCACCAGGAGCGGCACCCACGCGACCCACTCGACCGGGAGGATGTCCTTCAGGTGGTGCTCCTTCCAGCGGTCCGGCGCGACGCCCATGTTCACGCGCTGAAGCATCCACAGGAAGTAGCCCGCGGTCAGGATGGTGCCCACTCCCCCGGCGACCATGTACCCGCGGAAGAGCCCGACGCTGAGCCCTGCGGCCGGGTGGTAGCTCGCGAGGAGCGACATGACCTCACCCCAGAATCCGGCCAGACCCGGCAGCCCGAGCGAGGCGATGGCAACGAACGCGAAGATCCCGCCGAGCTTCGGCATGAGTTCGAGCATCCCGCCGCCGATCTCGGAGATCTGGCGCGTGTGGTAGCGGTCATAGATGGACCCGACGTTGAAGAACAGCATGCCGGTGATCACGCCGTGGGCCACCATCCCGAAGATGGCAGCCTGGATGCCGATAGGCGTGAGTGTCGCGATCCCCAGCATCACGAACCCCATGTGGCCCACCGAACTGAATGCGATCAGCCGCTTCAGATCCTTCTGGGCCAGACACGCGAGCGAGGCGTACACGATCCCGATCGCCGCCAGAAGGCCGATCCACGGGGCGTAGGTCCTGGCACCCTCCGGAAGCATCGGCAGCGCGATCCGGATGAACCCGTACGTGCCCATCTTCAGCATGACGCCGGCAAGGAGCACCGAACCGATGGTCGGCGCCTCGGTGTGGGCGTCGGGCAACCACGTGTGGAACGGCCACATGGGCACCTTCACCGCGAACCCGAGCGCGATGGCCCCGAACGCCACCAACTGGAACGTGTGCCCGAACCCGCCCGACGCGCCGAACTTGGAGAGCGCGATGATGTCGAACGTGTGCGGCGCCGGCCCGCGGAAGTAGAGGGCAAGGAACGCCAGCAGCATGAACACGGACCCGAACAACGTGTAGAGGAAGAACTTGATGCTCGCGTACTCCCGGTTCGCAGAGCCCCAGATGGCGATGAGGAAGTACATCGGGACCAGGACCAGCTCCCAGAAGACGAAGAACAGGATGAGGTCGAACGCGATGAACGTCCCGGCCATCCCGGTCTCCAGGAGCAGCATCAGCGCCAGGAACGCCTTCGTCCGGCCGGGCGAGGGGACGTACTTCCAGCTGTAGATGGCGCACAGGAACGAGAGCAGGAACGTCAGCACGTAGAGCGGCATGGAGATGCCGTCGATCCCCACGTGGTAACGGGCGCCGATGGCCGAGATCCAGCTGGTGTTGGCCGTGAATTGCAGGGTGCCGCTCTGCGAGTAGTTGAAGCCGATGGCGATCGCCACGGCCAGCACGAGCGCCGCGCCCGTGAAGAAGATGCCGAGGCCCCGGACCAGCCGGTCCTTGTCCTTCGGCACCAAGACGATCACCAGCGCCCCCAGCAGGGGCAACAACGTGGTGATCGTGATGGCCGAGTTCTGCCAGGTCATCGATCCACTCTCCCTCTCACGCTCTGACGAAGATGATGGTCAGCGCGATAACGCCGACGAACAACACGACCGCGTACCACTGCACGTTGCCGGACTGCAGGTATTTCAGGAGCCCGCCGCTCTCCTCGGCGCCCATGCCCAGGGCGTTCACCGCGCCGTCGATGACGTTGCGGTCGAACCAGTACACCACCGCCGACAGGCCTCGCGCGACCGCGGCCATCCCGTTCACGACGCCGTCCAGGATGGTCTGGTTGAACCAGTAGACCCCGGCCGAACACGTGTCCCGGATGGGATAGATGATCGCCCGCATGTAGAACGCGTCGATGTAGTACCGGTGCTGGAACACACCCCACAGCGGGCCCAGCGCGCTCTCCAGCGGATCCTTCTCGCGCTTGTCCTTGTACATGAGGTAGGCGACGCCGATACCGGCGGCTGCGGCCACCGTCCCGAGCCCCGCGATCCACGGCACGAAGTGCACCGCCTCGGGCCTGTAGAGATAGACCCACTTGAAGAAGACGGCGTGCAGCTGGGGCGCGCCCAGGAACCCAACGCCCACGGTGGCCGCGGCCAGGAACACGAGCGGTCCGGTCATGGACTTCGGGGACTCGCTGGGGTGGCCGTGGCCGTCGTAGGTGCCGAAGAACGTGAGCCAGACCATCCGCATCGTGTAGAAGGCCGTCAGCACGGCGGTGATGACCATGATGACGAAGAGCCACTGGTGCCCGTCGTAGGCCGAGACCAGGAGTTCGTCCTTTGACCAGAACCCGGCGAACGGCACCACCCCTGCCAATGCCAGCGACCCGATCACGAACGTGATGAACGTGACCGGCATGAACTTCCGCAGGCCGCCCATCTCGGACATGTCGTTCGAATGCACGGCGTGGATGACCGAGCCTGCCCCCAGGAAGAGCAGGGCCTTGAAGAAGGCGTGGGTGAACAGGTGGAAGAATGCCGCGTTCCGGCCCGCGGGGCCTACGCCCATGAGCGCCACCATGTAGGCCAGTTGCGACAACGTCGAATAGGCCAACACCCGCTTGATGTCGTTTTGGACCAACGCCAGGAGCGCCGCGCCGAGCATCGTGATGGCGCCGATGACGGAGATGGTCTGGAGCACCCATGCGTCGGCGCCGATGAAGACGGTGTACATCCGGCCCACCAGATAGACGCCCGCCGCGACCATCGTGGCCGCGTGGATGAGGGCGGAGACGGGAGTGGGGCCCGCCATGGCGTCGGGCAGCCAGACGTGGAGCGGGAACTGCGCGGACTTCCCGATGGTGCCGCCGAACAGCAGGATGGCTGCGACCGCCGCCACGCCGCCCGAGATCTGGTGGGTCTGGACCATCCCGGAGATGTCGGCGATGTTCGAGGTCTTGAATCCGGTCGCGGCGATGAGCGCGAAGATCCCGAACATGAACGGCACGTCACCGATCCGGGTGGTGATGAACGCCTTGATCGAGGCGTTCGAGTTCTCCTTCTCCTCCCACCAGTGGCCGATGAGGAGGTAGGAGCACACGCCCATGACCTCCCAGCCGATGAGGAGCTGGAACAGGTTCGGCGCGATGACCACGTCGAGCATGGCCGCGGTGAACATCGACAGCACGAAGTAGAACCAGGTGAATCGCTTGTCCCCGTGCATGTACCCGAGGGAGTAGACGTGGACGCAGAGCGAGACGCTGGTGACCACGACCAGCATGGCCGCGGTGAGCCCGTCGATGTACTGGCCGAGCTGCAGGTGGAACGGGCCGACGTTGAACCAGTCGACCTGGCTGGCCTGCGTCCCGCCGCCCTGCACGAAGTGCCAGAGCACCAGGATGGACAGGACCCACGACGCCGCGAGCGCCGCGATCCCGTAGACGGCGCCGCGCCCCGGCGTTCGCTTGCCGAAGAAGAGCGTCAAGACCGCGGAGATGACGGGGAGCAGCGCGATGATCCACGTGTACCTCAGGAGCCCGCTGGCAGCACCGACGGCAACGGTGACGGTCTCGGCGCCTACCACTTGAGCTGGCTCGCTTCGTCGATGTTGATGGACTCGCGGTTGCGGAACAGGAGGATGACGATCGCCAGGCCGATGCCGACCTCGGCGGCCGCCACAGCGATGATGAACAGCGCAAACACCTGGCCGTTCATCGCCTTCAGGCTCGCGGAGAACCCGACCAGGTTCACGTTCACCGCGTTGAGCATCAGCTCGATGGCCATGAGGATCATGACCGCGTTGCGCCGGACCAGGACGCCGTAGACGCCCGCCGAGAACAGGAACGCCGAGAAGAACAGGATCATGGGCAGCCGGATCATGGCTCGTCGTCCTTACGTGCCAGGACCACGGTGCCGATCAACGCTGCAAGGAGCAGGAACGAGACGGCCTCGAACGGCAGCACGTATGAGTGGAAGATGGCCTGACCCACGGCCTGCGTGGAGCCGCGGAATGCGGGCGGGGCCACGGAGTCCGCGAACGGGAAGGCGTCCTGGATGAGCCAGGCCAGTCCGGCGAAGACCCCGAACCCGACCACCCCGCCGACCCACGGGTGCTCGTTGTCCAGTGAGTCACGGCCGATCGGCGCCTTCGTGAGCATGAGCCCGAACAGGAACAGGATGACGATGGCGCCCACGTAGATGAGGATCTGTACCCACGCCACGAACTCCGCGCCCAGCAGCAGGTACACCGCGCCGACCGACGAGAGCGTGACCACCAGGTAGAGCGCGGCGTGCACCACGTTCCGGGCGCTGACCGTGGCGATGGCGCTGAGGGAGCCCACGGCCGCCAGCACGATGAACGCATACTCCTGGCCGCTCACGAAGCCTCCTCGGCCGGCTCGGCGCCAACCTCGAGCGCGGGCGGCGGGAGCACCTTGTAGGTCCACTCCTCCAGGCGTTCCTTCTCATGGAGCAGTTCGCTCAGGCCGTACTCCGCGTATTCGAACTCCGGGCTCCAGAAGAGCGCGTCGAAAGGGCAGACCTCGACGCAGATCCCGCAGTACATGCAGAGGGAGTAGTCGATGGCGAACCGGTCCAGGATCTTCGCGGATCGAGCCCTTCCGCCGCCGGCCGGCTCGTGCGATTCCTTGTGGGCGTCGATGTAGATGCACCAGTCGGGGCACTCGCGCGCGCACTTGTAGCAGACGGTGCAGTTCTCCTGCTTGAGGGCGATGACGCCGCGGGTCCGCGGCGGAAGGTCCGGCTTGACGTGCGGGTACTGCACCGTCATCGCCGGCTTGAGCATGGTCTTGAGGGTCACGCCCAGACCTTTGAGCAGCCCAAGGCCGATCCCCGCCTCCTTCTGCCCCTTCTTCTCCGCCATGACTCCCCTACTTCGTTGCGACCTTGACGATCGCGACCACCATGATCTGCAACAGCGACAACGGGATCAGCACCAGCCAGGAGAAGCGCTGGAGCTGATCCTCACGCAGGCGCGGGTACGTGGCCCGCAGCCAGATGACCAGGAACGATAGCGCACCGATCTTCCCGGCCATCCAGATGGGAGCCGGAAGCGGGATGAACGGCAGACCCTTGTACCCGCCCAGATAGAGGACGGCCATGACAGCCGACAGCGCGACGATCCCTCCGTACTCGGCCAGCAGGAAGAACGCGAACTTCAACCCCGTGTACTCGGTGTACGCCCCGAAGATGATCTCCGAGTCCGCCACCGGCATGTCGAACGGCGGGCGGGTGAGTTCGGCCAGCGAGGCGATGAGGAAGATGAAGAACCCGATCAACTGCCAGGGCCGAACGATGTTCCAGAGCCCCTGCTGGGACTCGGTGATGCCGATCAGGCTCAGCGTGCCGGCCTGCATGACCACGGCCGCGGCCGCCAGGACCAGCGGCAGCTCGTAGGCGATGAGCTGTGCGGCAGCACGTAGCGCTCCGATCAGCGAGAACTTGTTCGCGCTGGACCAGCCCGCCATGAGGACTCCGATGACCGAGACCGACCCCATGGCCATCACGAAGAAGATGCCGACGTCCAGGTTCAGCGCGAAGACCGTCGGGCTGAACGGGATCACGACCATCACGACGATGTAGGGGATCATCGAGACGGCAGGGGCCAGCGAGAACACACTGCGGTCGGCGGCCGCCGGGATGATGTCCTCCTTCTGGATGAACTTCACGCCGTCCGCCACCAGCTGGGCCCAGCCGTGGAACCCTCCGGCCTCCATGGGCCCGACGCGCGACTGCATGTGCGCGAGGACCTTGTGCTCCAGGTAGCCGACCATCAGCGGCGCGACCAGGAAGAACCCCAGCACGGCCACGGCCTTGATGATGATCACGAGCCAGACGTTGGAGAACCAGTCGTTGACGACGGACGTGCCGGTGTGCGCGAGCGCGAGGATCATTCGTCCTCCACGTCCTCACCCTCGACGGCGCCCGGCCACGGCTTGGCTTCGCGAGTCATCAAGGGGAAGTCCTTGCGGAGCGGATGTCCTTCGAACGGCTCGGAGAGCAGGAGCTTCACCGGCTGCGGATGCCCGGCGAAGGTGATGCCGAACATCTCGGTGGTTTCGCGTTCGTGCCAGTCGGCCGCCGGGTACAGGTCGGAGATGGTGGGCACGGTCGGCTGGTCGGGCGGGAGCTTCACCTTGATGCGGACGTTGTGGTGCGCGGCGGTGGAGAACAGATGGGTGACCACCTCCATGCCGGCCTCGCTCCAATCAACCGCGGACACGAACTCGCAGTAGTCGCACGCGAGGTCCGGGTCATCGCGGAGGAAGCGGATGATGTCGTGGTAGCGCGCCGCGGTCACGGTCGCGGCCGTGTGCCCATGTTGGAGGGCGGCGTCCGTCACATCGTCGCCGAAGCGCGCGCGCAGCCGGGCCTCGATGTCCTCAGGAGCCAGCTGGCGTGTTGGCAAGCCACTTCTCCTGGATGTCCTCGTCCTTGATCTTCTCCTGCAGCTTGATGATGCCGTGCAGGAGCGCCTCCGGGCGCGGCGGGCAGCCGGGCACGTAGACGTCGATCGGCACGATCTGGTCGACGCCCTTGGTCACCGAGTAGCTGTCCCAGTACGGGCCGCCGCAGTTCGAGCAGGATCCGAACGAGATGACGTACTTCGGCTCGGGCATCTGGTCGTAGACCCGCTTCAGGGCCGGGGCCATCTTGTCGGTGAGGGTTCCCGCCACCACCAGCAGGTCCGCCTGCCGAGGCCCATGGGCGAACGGGATCACGCCCAGGCGGATGAAGTCGTTCTTGGAGGTCGAGGCCGCGATGAACTCGATGGCGCAACACGCGAGTCCGAAGTTCATGACCCAGAGGGAATACCGCCTGCCCCAGTTCAGGATGAACTTCACAGGCTGGACTTTGGCGATGGAGGTCTTCTCGATGATCACGCCCACTTCAGCACCCCCTTGCGTCCGGCGTAGAGCAGGCCCGTGGCAAGGATCGCGATGAAGACGCCCATCTCCACCACCGCCGAGGTCCCGAGCGTCAGATACACCCGGGCCCAAGGGAAGAGGAACACCGATTCCACATCGAAGATGACGAACAGGAACCCGAAGACGTAGTAGCGAACCTGGCTCTGCGACCAGCCTTGGCCCACCGGGTCGATGCCGCACTCGTAGGTGGTGAGCTTCGAGTAGGTCGGATGGTGGGGAGCGATGAGCCGGCCGGCGCCGAAGGCGACGGCCACCAGCGCGGCGCCGGCGATGACGACCGAGAGGACAACCCCGTAAGACTGGTAATAGTCAGGCATCAGCTTCCCGGGCGCGGATTCTAGCAGCAGCGGTCACTCGCCTTGCTCCGCGCCGCAACGCACGGCCAGGAACTTCGCGAGCTGGACCAGCGCGTGCTGGGCGGAGCCCTCCGGGAGCCGGCGGGCCAGCGCCGTGGCGCGGTTCACCTCGGCGGTGACGGCGGCTCGGGCATGGTCGATGGAGCCACCCTGGTGGATGAGCTCGATGGCTCGATCCAGCATCTCCCCGTCCGGCGGACCCATGGAGAGGATCCGGACGAGTTCGTCGCGGCCGGCGCCGTGGAGGGCGTGCAACAGCGGGAGCGTGTAGATGCCCTCCCTGAGGTCCTGACCGGGCTCCTTCTGCAGCTCCATCTGGGTCGCCGTGAAGTCCATGACGTCGTCCGACAGCTGGAAGGCCATGCCCAGGGATGCGCCGAACTCGGTCAGTATCTCGACGTGGTCGGCGGATGCGTCCGAGAGCAGGCCGCCCAGCCGGCAGGACGTTGCGATGAGCGCGCCCGTCTTGCGGCGGATGATCTCCAGGTAGTTCTCCTCCGTCTGATCGAGTTTGCCGGCAGCCTCCAGCTCCCTGACCTGGCCGTCGCAGAGGATCGCGATGGTCTGGGCCAGGAGCCGGCACACCTCGGGCCCCAGGTCCGCGGAGAGCTCGGAGGCCTTGGCGAACAGGAAGTCCCCGGTGAGGATGGCAACGGTGTTGTTCCAGCGAACATTGGCCGCGGGCACGCCGTGGCGGGAGTCGGCCTCGTCGATGACGTCGTCGTGATAGAGCGTGGCCACGTGCGTGACCTCGATGGCCACCGAACCCGGGATCAGGCGGGGATCGGTGGGATCGCCGAAGTGGCCGGAGAGCAGGACGAGCATGGGGCGGAACCGCTTCCCGCCGGCCTGCAGGAGGTAGCGAGCGGTCGCCGAGAGCAGGTCGGAGTCGGCCGCAACAGCCTTTCCGAGCGCCTCCTCTACGCGGTCCAGGCGGCCCCTGATCTGGGCTTCCAGGGTGGCGTCCGGCGCCTCCAGACCGGGGATCACGCGCCTGCTCATCGCGTCACCATCTCAGAACCGACGCAGCGTCGATGGCGCGCAGGATGACCCCGGGAACCACGCCGAGAACCAGGACGCCGATCGCGGGAACGGCAAGCACCGCGCGCGGCCAGGCGGACACGTCGCCGGCCCCTTCACCCACGGGTTCGTCCATGTACATGCGCACGATCACTCGGAGGTAGACGAAGGCGGCCACCACGCTGGTGAGGACCCCGACCAGCACCAGGGACCAGTTCCCGGCAGCGAGGGCCGCGGTGAACACCTGCACCTTGGCGATGAACCCTGCGGCCGGCGGGATCCCCGCGAGCGACAGGAGGAACAGGGTCATGGCCGCCGCCAGGTACGGGCTCCGACGGGCCAAGCCGCGATAGGCGTCGAGAGAGGTTGCCTCGTCCGCCGGACCGCTCACCAGCATGACGACGCCGAACGCGCCCACGCTGGTGACGGCGTAGGCGGCCAGATAGAACATCGCCGCGCGGATCCCGGTCGAGTTCGCCGAGGTGAGGCCGACCAGGATGTACCCGGCGTTGAGGATGCTCGAGTACGCGAGCATCCGCTTGATGTCCGACTGCGCCACCGCGAGCACTGCGCCGACCACCATGGTCGCGGCGGCCATCACCCAGATGATCGGGACCCAGTTCCACGTGAGCGGTTGGAACGCCACGTCGAGCACCCGGATCAGCGCCAGGAACGCGGCGGCCTTCGTGGCGGCCGACATGAACCCGGTGACCGGCGTCGGCGCGCCCTGATAGACGTCCGGGGTCCACATGTGGAACGGCACCAGCGCCACCTTGAAACCGAACCCGGCCAGCAGGAACACCAGGGCGAGCAGGGCGATCGACTGGTTCCCGCTCTGACCCGAAAGCCCGTGTGCCAGCGCGGTCAGGCTCGTCGAATCCACTGCGCCGTAAGCCATAGCGATGCCGTAGAGGAAGACGGCCGAACTGAACGCCCCCAGGAGGAAGTACTTCATCGCCGCCTCGGTGGACCCTCGGCGGCCGGTGATCCCGGTGAGCACGTAGAGCGAAAGCGACAGGATCTCCAGCGCCAGGAAGACCACGATCAGGTCGGCTGCCGCCGTGATGAGGGTCATCCCCATGGTCGCGAAGAGCACCAGCGGATAGAACTCGCCCCGGTACCGCGGGGCGTCCAGGGAGAAGTAGTGCGTCCCCAGGACCAGCGAGAACGCGGCGATGGCAACCAGCAGCAGCCGTCCGAAGACGGAGAAGCGGTCGACGTTCACCATGCCGGCCATGGCGGTAGAGGGTCCGGCGTGATCCCACAACAAGAGCGCGGCCGCCGCGGCCGCGAAGGTGCCCGAGAGCGCCAACAGCAGGTGTACGCGGCGATCCGTGCGCCGCGCGAACGCCTCGTACAGCAACCCGAGGATGGCGAACCCGCCCAGGAGCAGCTCGGGCAGGATGGTCCAGGCGTCGAAGACGGGCGTCTCGATCACGGCGTGGTCCCAGAGGCCGGTGCGGCCGCGGGCGCCAAGATCGGCGCGGCGTCCCGCATGTGCGCCGGGTCTACGTGGGCGACCACGGCGTTCGTGGTGGGCTGGATCGTGTCGGTGAGCAGGCGCGGCGCCACGCCGAACAGCAGGATGAGCCCCAGGATCGGAGCCAGGATGGCGACCTCCCGGACGCTCAGGTCGCGCAGGCCGCGATGCTCCTCGTGGACGGGTCCGTAGGCGAGCCGTTGGTAGGACCACAAGAGATAGATCGCCGCCAGCACAACGGCAACCGCCGCGAGCGAACCGAACCAGTGGCTCACGCTGAACGTGCCCACGATCACCAGGAATTCGCCGACGAAGCTGCTGAGGCCTGGGAGCCCGACGCTCGCGAGGACCGCGAATAGGAACGCTCCCGCGAGCCACGGCGTGACGCCGGCCAGGCCGCCGAGTTCGCCCAGCTGGCGCGTGTGCGTGCGGTCGTAGACCATCCCGACCACCAGGAACAGCGCACCCGTCGCCAACCCGTGGTTCACCATCTGGAGCACCCCACCGGTCATCCCCTGGTGGGTGAACGCGAAGATCCCCAGCACGACGAACCCCAGGTGCGACACGGATGAGTAGGCGACGAGCCGCTTGATGTCGGTCTGCATGATCGCGCACACCGCGCCATAGATGATCCCGATCACCGCGAGGACGGAGACGAACGAGGCGAAGTACCTCGCCGCCTCGGGGAAGAGCGCCAGGTTGAACCGGATCAGTCCATATGCCCCCACCTTCAGGAGCACCCCGGCCAGGAGCACCGACCCCGCCGTGGGAGCCTCGGTGTGGGCGTCGGCGAGCCAGGTGTGCAGCGGGAACAACGGCACCTTGACCGCGAACGCGATGAAGAACCCGAGGAAGAGCCACCGCGCCGTTCCCGCCGGCAACCCCCCCGCCACGCTCATCAACGAACGAAGGTCGAACGTCGCCTGTCCCGCCGCGCCCGACTTCGAGTAGAGGAAGAGGATGGCAAGCAACAGGAACGCCGACCCCGCCATCGTGTAGAGGAAGAACTTCACCGCTGCATACACGCGGCGTTCGCCTCCCCACCCGCCGATGAGCAGGTACATCGGGACCAGCAGCGCCTCGAAGAAGACGAAGAAAAGCAGCAGGTCCAGCGCCAGGAACGACCCCACCACCGAGATCTCCAGGATGAGCATCGCGAGCATGTAGCGGCGCACGTCCTTCTCGATGTGCCACGACGCCAACACAGCGAGCGGCATCAAGAACGTGGTCAGGAGCACCATCCACAGGCTGACGCCATCGACGCCGAGCAGGTAGGACAGACCGATCGACTTGACCCAGGAGTAGCGTTCGATCATCTGGAATCCGGCGGCGGCCGAGTCGAACCTGCCGAGGATGACGAGCGAGATCACGAACGTGGCCACGGTGGTGAGCAGCGCGACCGCCTTCGTGCTCTGGTCGCTCAGGCGCCGGCCTCCGCTCACCAGCACGATCACCCCGGCCAGCGGAAGGAACGTGGTCAATGTCAGGATGTGCGCGGTCATCCGCGAACCCCCACCCAGAACATCAGCGCCACCACGCCCAGCCCGATGGCGAGCGCGTAGGTGCGCACGTACCCCGTCTGCACGCGCCGGCCCGCCCCTGCCAGACGTTTGACGCCCCCGCCGATCGCGTTCACCAGCCCGTCGATGATCTGCGTGTCCACCACGAACGCGGTGATGCGCGCGAGCGTGCGAGCGGGTTCGACCAGAACGGTCTGATAGGCCCTGTCCACGTACCACCCGTTCTGGAGCACGCGCTGGAGAGGCTGGACGCGTTCGCGGACGGCCAACCAGTCCACCTTGCCGGAGGCGAAGGTGTACCAGGCGGCGATGAGCGCGGAGAGCGTGATCGCGATGGCGATGGCGTTCATCACGGGGACGGTGAGGCCGGGGCCGACGGGAACGCGGCCGAGGGCCGGCTCGAGGAAGCCCGCGAGCCGGCCCTCGGGCGTCAGGTTGAGCCAGCCGGCTACCAGGGCGCCGGCCGCGAGCACCGTGAGCGGGATCCACATGACCGGGGGTGACTCGTGCGCGTGCGCGGCTTCCTGGCTCCGGGGCTCGCCGAAGAACGTGAGGAACACGAGCCTGCCGATGTAGGCGGCCGAGAGCAGCGCGGCGAACGTACCGAGGACGTAGACCAGCTCACGCCCGGTGTGGTTCGCGATCTCCAGGATGGCGTCCTTGGCGAAGAAGCCGACGAGCGGCGGAACGCCCGCCTGCGCCGCCGCGCCGATGAGGAACGTGATGCCGGTGATAGGCATCGGCTTCAGGAGCCCGCCGAACGTCTTCATGTCGGTGGCGTCGTGGGTGCCGTGCATGACGGACCCCGCGCCCAGGAACATGAGTGCCTTGTAGAACGCGTGGGCCACCAGCATGAACATCGCCGCGGCGTAGGCGCGCATCCCGACCGCCATGAACATGAACCCGAGCTGGCTGATGGTGGAATAGGCAAGCACGCGTTTGATGTCGTCCTGTCCGAACGCGCACGTCCCAGCGAAGATCGCCGTGACGAGCCCCACGACCAGCACAACCGTCAGCGCAACGCCGGAGAGCTCGAAGATCGGGTGCATGCGAACCACCAGGTAGACGCCCCCGGTGACCATCGTGGCGGCGTGGATGAGCGCGGAAACGGGCGTCGGTCCGGCCATAGCGTCGGGCAGCCAGACGTGCAGCGGCATCTGCGCGGACTTGCCGATGGCCCCGGCGAACAACAGCAGCGCGATCGCCGTCGCCGTTCCCTTCGCGATCCCGCCGGCCGCCGTGGCGTGGAAGATCGCCGTGAAGTCCAGCGTGCCGAACTTCGCGACGATCAATGCCAGCCCGACCAACATGAAGGTGTCGCCGATCCGCGTGGTGATGAACGCCTTCTTCGCGGCCACGGAGGCCTCGGGCCGATCGAACCAGAACCCGATGAGCAGGTAGGAGCAGAGCCCCACGCCCTCCCAACCCAGGTAGAGGAGCAGGAGGTTCTCGCCCAGGACCAACATGAGCATGAAGAAGACGAAGAGGTTGAGGTAGGCGAAGAACCGCCCGGCCCGCGGATCGCCGTGCATGTAGCCGATCGCGTAGACGTGGATCAGCGTGCCCACGCCGGTCACGACCAGGATCATGATGGCCGACACCTGGTCCAGACGAAGATCCGCCGCAACCGTGAGGTTCCCCACGCTGATCCAATCGAAGAGGTGGCGTACCACCAGGCGCCCATCGCCGGGCAGGGACATGAGATCCTTGACCAGCAGCGCGCTGATAAGGAACGCCGCGCCCAGTGTCACCGACGCCAGGACCCCGGACAGCCTTCCCAGCCGCTTGCCGAAGAACAGGTTCACTGCCGCGCCGGCGAGCGGGAGGGCCGGGATGAGCCAGAGGTAGTGGAACGCCGAGGGCACGGGTGTCATCCGCGCAACTCCCGGGCATCATCGACGTTCACGGACAGGCGCCGCCGGTACACCGCGACGATGATGGCGAGCCCGACCACGACCTCGGCGGCCGCCACGATCATCGAGAAGAACGCCAGCACCTGCCCGCGCAGATCGCCGTGCATCCTCGCGAACGCCACCAACGCCAGGTTCACCGCGTTGAGCTGCAATTCGACCGACATGAAGATGACGAGGGCGTTCTTGCGAAGGAGCACGCCGGCGGTCCCGATGCCGAAGAGGATCCCGGAGAGCACGAGGAAGAACGCGATGGGGGTCCTCATGGAGCCGTCTCCTGCGGGCCGCCCGTTCGCTCGCCGGTCAGCGCGGTCGATTCGGCCAGCGTGACGGCCCTGGTCTTGCGCTGGGCCAGGACCATCGCGGCGATCGCGGCCACGATGAGGAGGATCGAGGTGACTTCGAACGGGAAGAAGTACGCGGTGAAGAGCGGCTTGGCCAGGGCTTCAGCGGTGCCACTCAACGCGGAGGGCGCCGCGTGGCGCCCGAAGCCGATCCCGGCCCGAACGGCCAGCCCGATCTCCAGCGCGACCCCGACGGCGACCCCGACCCCCGCGATCCGCTGGCCGCGGAGCCCTTCCCGAAGGTTCTCGTGCCGGTCCACCCCTAGCAACATGATCACGAACAGGAACAGGACCATGATCGCGCCCGCGTACACGATGATCTGCACCGCGAACAGGAACGGCGCGTCCAGGAGCAGGAACATCACCGCGATACACATGAAGTCGACGATCAGGAACAGCGCGGCGTGGACCGCGTTCCGCATGAACAGCATGCCGATGGCAGAGGCAACCGCGATCGGCGCGAACACCCAGAACACGACGTTGTCGAGCGGCACCTAGCCCTCCCTGTCCACGGGGTCGGTGCCGAGCGCCGGCGGCGGCTCCATGAGCCGCTCCTTCGTCCATATGGCTTCCTCACGGCTGGTGAACGCCATCTCGTAGTAGCTGGTCAGGGTCAGCGCGCGCGTGGGGCAGGCCTCCACGCAGAGTCCGCACATGATGCAGCGCAGGTAGTTCACCTGGTAGTCCTTCGCGTAGCGCTCCCCAGGACTCACGGGGTTCTCCGGATCGTTGTCGGCGCCCTCCACCCAGATGGCGTCGGCAGGGCAGGCGAACGCGCAGAGTTCGCAGCCGATGCATTTCTCCAGGCCGTTCTCGTGACGGTTCAGCAGGTGCCGCCCGATGTGCGAACGCTCGGGCACCGGCGCGATGACGTCGGGATAGCGCTCGGTGTTGTCCTTGCGGAACGTCTGCTTGAAGACCGTGGCCATGCCCTTCGCGATCGCCCACGCCCCGGCGCCAATGCCCTGCGGTTCGGGTGCGGGCTCGCTCACGAGGACACCTCGCTCGGCGATCCCTGCATGACCGGGATGATCAGGGATGCGATCAACCCCACCCCGAGGATCACCGAGGCGGCGATCAGGGTGCCGCGGACGCGGCCGTATCGGTCGGGGAACACGATGATGGCCCCGGTGGCGAGCACCCAGAACAAGCCGAAGGGGATGAGGACCTTCCATCCGAAGTTCATCAAGCGGTCATAGCGCAGGCGGGGAAGCGTGCCGCGGACCAGGATGAGCACGTAGATGACCGCCGTGAGCTTGAACAGGAACCACAGAAGCGGCCAGAGCCAGAGCGCCCACCCCGGGTGCGGACCCCGCCAGCCGCCGAGGAACAGCGTGACCGCGATCGAGGAGACGGTCACCGTGTTCACGTACTCGCCCAGGTAGAACATCGCGAACTTGATCCCCGAATACTCGGTGTGGAACCCGGCGACGAGTTCGGTTTCGGCCTCGGCCAGGTCGAACGGCGGACGATTGACCTCGGCCAGCGCGCAGATCATGAACACGACGAACGCGGGGAACTGCGGAACGATGTTCCACACGTGGGTAGCCTGGTAGGCGACGATCCCCGACATGCGCAGCGTTCCCGTGTACATGAGCACGGCAACCAGCGACAAACCCATCCCCACCTCGTAGCTGATCATCTGCGCGGTCGAACGGATCGAGCCGAGCAGCGGGTAGTTCGAACCGCTGGACCAGCCGGCGAGCACCACGCCGTACACCCCGACCGAGGTCATCGCCAGGATCCAGAGCAGCCCGATGTTCAGATCGGCCAGCTGGAACTGGATGACGCGGCCGAACAACGTCACGTGCGTGCCGAACGGGATCACCGCGAACGCCAGGAACGCCGGGAACATCGCGAGGATGGGCGCGATCTCGAACACGATGCGGTCGGCGTTGGTCGGAGTGATGCCTTCCTTGAAGAAGAGCTTGATGCCGTCGGCCAGCGTGATGAGGATCCCGCGCGGTCCAGCGCGGAGCGGGCCGACCCGCGTCTGCATATCCGCGATGACCTTGCGCTCCATCCAGATGTAGAGCATCACCGCGATGAGCAGCCCGAAGAACACCACGACCACTCGAACAGCCAGGATCACCCAATCCACCCAGTTCACACCGCCTCACCTCCGGCGGGAGCAAGCGCGGCGGTGGTGACGAACCTGCCCGAAAGCAGCGTGTTCGCCGCCAGGCCGGGCTGGTTGAACGGCACGAAGACCCCGCCACGCGCGATGTGATCGGTCACGCGCACGGGCAGCTGCACAGACCCGGCCGGCGTGGTCACGACCGCGACGGCGCCATCGGTCAGACCGGCCGCGAGCGCGTCGTCGGGGTGCACCTCGACGAACGCGACCTCACCCAGAGCACGCTTGAGTTCGTCGGCTCCTTCGCTGAGGCGGCCTTCATCGACCAGCAACGGATAGGTGAAGAGGCGCAGGCCTTCCGTGGGTGCGATGGGCGTGGGGACCGCAGACGCCGCCCCCGCGCCGGCTTCGCGGGGGGCCAGGAGCGCGCCCATCTCTTCGCGAAGCTCGTCCAAGGTGGCGAAGCCCAGGTCGGCGCCCATGGCCCGGGCGATGATCGTGAAGATCTCCCAGTCGGGGCGCGACAGTCCCTGCGTGGCCCGGACGGGGCGGATCCGTTGCCCGCGGCCCTCCCAGTTCGTCATATGGCCGTCCTTCTCGACGAACGCGGCGGCCGGAAGGAACGCGTCGGCGTACTCGGCGAGGGAACCGAGTTCGAGCGACTGCACGATGCGGATCGGCACGTTCGCGAGCGCCCGGCGGGCGAGGTCGGCGTCCGGCGCGTCGCGGAGCGGATCGGTACCGATCAGGAACAACACGTCGACCTGCCGGTCGGCGCACGCCTGGAGGATGGCCATGGTGTCACGGCCGGGTTCGCGGCCGGCCAGCGGTCCCCAGAAGCGTTCGATCTCGCCGGGATCGGAGAGCGATCTGCCGCCGGGGAGCATCGCCGGGTGCACGCCAGCGACGAGCGCCCCTCGATCGTTCGCGCGGCGGGTGACCATCGTGAAGGCCGCGCCGGCGGCATCGGCGGCGGCGAGCACGGCGTCCACGCCGGCCCCGTTCAGCCGTTCCCCGGTGATGACCACGCCGGTGCCCGCCACCGAAGCGGAGCGGAGCGCCTCCAGCGCCGCCGCCAACCCGGCGTCGGAAGAGAGCGCTTCCACCTCACCTCCGGGCGCGACCAAGACGTGCGTGGCCACGTCGTGCAACCGGGTGCGGCGCGGGTGGACCACCCAGATCTTCGCCCCGCGCTTCGCGGCCTTGCGAAGGCGAAGGTGAAGGATCGGGATCTCCTGTTCCGCATCCAGGCCCATCACGAGGATCGCCGTGGCCCGTTCCAGGGCAGCGTTCGTAACGGTCATCGGCGCGGAGGCGGCCCGGCGTTCGGCCTCGGGGCTGCCGGGGGTGCGCCGGTGATCCAGGTCGTTCGTTCGCATGACCGTTCGGGCAAGTTTGGAGAGCGCGTAGTAGTCCTCGTCCATGAGCCGGCCACCGGTCAGGAACGCGACGCGCGCATCGCGGCACCACCCGGCGATCTTGTCGGTCACCTCGCCGAACGACGCGGGCTCGAGCCCGTGGTCACGGATCAGCGGCGTGGTGACACGCTCGGGTGAATCCGGGAAGCGGAACGCGAATCGGCCCTTGTCGCAGGACCATGTGTCGTTGACCTCTAGGTTGTCGCGAGCCAGCTGGCGAACCACCTGGCCCCGCCGCATGTCCACCTTCAGGTTGCACCCGGCGCTGCAATGCGGGCACACGCTGTCGGCGCTGGACAGGTCGAACGGCCGCGCGACGAATCGGTAGGGCACCGCGGTGAGCGCTCCCACCGGGCAGATCTGCACGGTGTTCCCGCTGAACGGCGAGCGGAAATCCTCGCCGGCCGCGATGGAGACGCGCTCGCCTGCTCCGCGCGCATACAGCTCCAGGAATCGGTCCCCGCTGATCTCGTCGCAGAAGCGGGTGCACCGGGCGCAGAGCACGCATCGCTCGCGGTCCAGGTTCACCAGCGGGGAGAGCGCCAATGGCTTGGGCCACACGCGCTTGGCCTCGCTGTAACGGCTCTCCCCCGGCCCGAACGCGAGCGCCTGGTCCTGCAGCGGACACTCTCCGCCCCGGTCGCAGATCGGGCAGTCGAGCGGATGGTTGAGCAGGAGGAACTCCAGGTTCGCAACCTGCGCGGCGTGGACGGTGTCATCGGTGTTCTGCGTGCTCACCACCATCCCGGGGGTCACGGTGGAGGTGCACGAGGTGGCGAGCTTGGGCTGGCCTTCGATCTGGACGTAGCACTGCCGGCACGCACCCGCCGGTTCGAGCATCGGGTGATCGCAGAACCGCGGGATCTCGATACCGAGCTGCTCGGCCGCCCGGATGATGAGCGTTCCCTTGGGAACGGTCACCTCTTTCCCGTCGATGGTGAGCGTCACCTGATCGCTCACGAGGCGACCCCTTCGGTTGGCTGTGCATGATCGGCGGGCGCCCCCGTGAGCGGGCAATACCCCAGACGAACGTGCTCCTCGTACTCATGCGCGAAGTGCTTGAGGCTGGAGTTGATGACCGAGGCCATGCCGTCGGCGAGCGCGCAGAAGGCCCGGAACAGGATGTTCTTGCCCATGTCCTGCATGAGCCCCATATCCTCGGGAACCCCATAGCCGTCCTCCATTCGAGTGAGGACCCGGGTTGCCCACCAACTTCCCTCGCGGCACGGGGTGCACTTGCCGCACGACTCGTGCGCATAGAACAGGACCATCCGGCGCGCAGCCTCGACCACGCAATCCGTCTGATCCAGCACCATGATCGCGCCCGTCCCAAGCAGCGACCCGGCGGCCGCAACCGACTCGTAGTCCAGCGCGACGTCCAGGTCGGCCGCGGTCAAGAGCGGAGTGGACGAACCGCCGGGCGTGAATGCCTTGAGCGTTGCCCCGCCCAACATGCCGCCCGCGTAGTCCTCGAGCAGCGTGCGGAAGGACGTACCCATGGGAACCTCATAGTTCCCCGGTCGCTCGATCTTGCCGCTGACGGTGAACATCTTCGTGCCGGGCGACTTCTCCGTGCCCATCTCGCGGAACCACTCGGCGCCCTTGACGACGATGTCGGGGACGTTCATCAGGGTCTCGACGTTGTTGATGACGGTGGGACTCGCGTAGAGGCCTTCCACCGCGGGGAACGGAGGCCGCAGTCGCGGTTGTCCCCGCAGCCCTTCGAGGGAGTTCAGCAGGGCGGTTTCCTCGCCGCAGATGTAGGCGCCTGCGCCGCGATGGACCACGATGTCCAGGTCGTACGCGGTGCCCGCGATCCCCGTGCCCAGGTACCCCGCCGCGTACGCCTCACGGACGGCGCGCTCGATCACTATGGCTTGCCACAGGTACTCCCCGCGGACGTAGATGAACGCGGTGTGGCAGTTGATCGCGCGGGCGGCGATCGCGGTTCCCTCGATCAGCCTATGCGGGTCGCGTTCGCCCAGCTCCCGGTTGTTGCAGGTCCCCGGCTCGGATTCGTCGAAGTTGACGGTGACGTAGGTGGACTTGCCGGTGTCCTGCGGCACGAAAGACCACTTCATCCCCGTGGGGAACCCGGCGCCGCCCCGCCCCCGCAAGCCGCTCGCCTTCACGAGGTCGATGAGCTCGCTGGTTTCCATGGCGAGGGCCTTGTTCAACCCCGCGTAGCCGCCCTTGGCGACGTAGCCCTCCAGAGCGATGACGCTGGGGTCGCTCCAGTCACGGGTCAGGCGAGGCTCGAACGTCACGCCGCGCCCCCCGCCGGGTCCTCGTCGAAGCCCGCCAGCACGCGCGAGGCGTGACGGAAACTCTTCATCGCCGGACCGCGCGCCGGCTCGGGAACCGATCCTTCCCGCAGCGAGGCGATCAACTCCCGGATCCGCTCCGGTGAAACCTTGTCGTGGTTGGCGAAGTTGATCTGTACGGCGGGCGCGAAGTCGCAGACTCCAAGGCACTCCTCTTCGTGCAGCGTGAGCAGGCCGTCGTCGGAGACCTCCTGCCCGCGGGCCATCCCGGCCGCGCGGTGCGCCTCCTGGTACACGGCCTTTGCGCCGCGCAGCGCGCACGCGAGGTTCGTGCACACGTTGACGACGTGCGTGCCCGTCGGGCGAAGGCGATACATGGAGTAGAACGTGGCAACCGACTCCACTTCCGCGGTGGTGATGTTGAGGAGGCCGCCGACCTCGACC
>JANXVR010000288.1 GCA_025351565.1 Actinomycetes bacterium | reverse complement strand
CCCAAGACCCAGTTCGACGCGCTCGCGGCCACCTTCAACTCGGGCTTCCTGCTGAAGGATTCGCACGGCGGGTTCTACCTGAATGGGCACACCTACTCGCCCCTGGTGAACGGGCAGGCCTCGATGGTCATCTACAAGGACGGCACCGTCGACATCGGCGCGTGGGGGAGCGAGGTCACGATGACCGCCCAGGTGGCGGCCGTCCGTCAGAACCTGGCGCCTCTGGTCGACAACGGTAAGCCCGACGCCGGCCTAGCGCAGGATTCGGCCATCACTTGGGGCGCGACGCTCGGCAACAGCGTGCTGGTTTGGCGCTCGGGGGTCGGGGTCACGGCGGACGGCGCGATCGTCTACGCGGCCGCCCCAGCGCTCTCGGTCCAGTCGCTGGCGAACCTGCTGGCCCGCGCGGGCGCGGTCCGCGCGATGGAGCTGGACATCAACCCGGAGTGGACCACCGGCATCTACTACACCCCGGCGCCGAACTCGACTCTCGGCATCTACCCCCACCTGCTGCTGGACACCATGCAGCGAAGCTCGGAGCGGTACCTGATCCCCGACGAACGAGACTTCTTCGCCGAGTTCATCCGCCCGAAGTTCCTGAACAAGTAGAAGGACTCAGTTTGGAGGGCCGAACAACATGCTCAGTGAGCGCCCGGCCAGCGGCGAGGGATCTGTAGCCCGGTCGGCGGCGGAGTCTGAGGATGCTGTCACTGCGCCGTCGTCACCGAGGTCGACGTCGGGGATCACGATCAAGTCTGGGATGGCCGCGCCCGGCTCGAGGCCTCCAACCTCGACCGCGAATCGTTCGAGCGAGGCTCGTTGTTCCAGTCCCGCCCGGCGAAGCGCCGCGGTCCGCTCGCGGATCTGCTGCATCTCCTCGAGCAGGTTGTCGCGCTTCCATTCGAACAACTTCACCGCTCCGGGGTCGCGTCCGGTCTCCGAGGCTCGGGCACGCGAGGTCTCTTCCCGGCGATCCTCGAGTTCGGCTTCCATCCGGCGTTCCATCCGGCGGATCCTCACTAGCGCGAGAGCGCCAGCGAGTCCCACCCCCGAGGATGCCGCCAGAGCGGCGAGATATATGACCCCTTTCTGGGGAGTGGTACTCACGATCGCATGCCCGAGGAAGGAGATCTTCGTGCCACCCGAGGATGCGCTGCCGACGACGACGTCCACCACCCCGGCGCTCCATACGGCGGCGGCGCCCACAGACAGGGCGGAGAACCTCAGCCTATCCCGTTGGGGGAGTTGAGCGTGGTAGCCGATACGCGAGAGTAGACCCAGCCTGCCGGGGGGGCCAATCCCCCATTTCGGCTGGTTCCTTTGAGCTAGCTTTGGGCATCTACCTCGGTGGATCGGCGAACTGATCGAGCAGCTCCTGGAGACTCTGTGACGGGCAGCCCTTCTCGAGATGGCGCCGGATGACATCCCGCGTCCGAAGGTTTTCGCCCCGGGCCACGGTCAGTTGGAGCTGTGCTGCCTCGAGCCTCGCCCGAAGGCCGGTAACAGCGGCGGGCAAGACATCTTCGAGTTCCCTGCGATCCAACATGGTGCGCCCGATATCGGCACGCCACATCCGAACCTTGAACAGCTCGGACTCGGCTGTGAACAGGAGCGCCCAAGAGCTCGCCTCCCGAACCGGGTAGCGTTCCAGCGTGCCCAGACGCCAGCTCGCCTTGCTCATCCTCGGGGTGACCGCCGTTTCGTTCTCGGCGGTCCTGTTCCGGCTGGGCGATGCGCCGCCACTCACGGTCGCCTTCTACCGGTGCCTGCTGGCGAGTGCCGTGCTGCTTCCGGTCGCGCTGATCCGCGATCCAAGCGCCCTCAGGGCGTTCACCCGGCGCTCGCTCGGGCTGTCGCTGCTCTCAGGTGTGTTCCTGGCGCTGCATTTCGCGACCTGGATCCCGTCGCTCAACCTGACGACGGTCGCGGCGAGCACCGTCCTGGTCACAACCTCGCCGCTGTGGGTGGCGCTCCTGGGCCAGGTGATCGGGGAACGGATGTCGCGCCGCGCGGTGGCCGGAGTGGTGGTCGCGCTCGTGGGAACGCTGGTCATCACCGGCGGAGGTGCGGGCGTCGGGCCGCGCGCAGCAGGCGGGGACGTGCTTGCGCTGGGTGGCGCGCTGTTCGCGGCGGCCTACGTCATGGCCGGACGGACCCTGCGTCGCGACCTGCCCGTGCTGCCCTACGTGATCGTCGTCTATTCCACGTGCGCGGTCTGCATGGCGGGCGCGATGGCGGTCTCCCATGAGCCCTTCACGGGCTACTCCCCGCGGACCTGGCTATTGCTGGTGGCGATGACCGCCGGACCGCAACTACTCGGGCATACCGTGTTCAACCTCTTGCTCGGTCACCTATCGGCCTCGGTCGTCACGATCTCGATCATGGCCGAACCAGTCGGGGCCACGGTGCTCGCGCTCATGCTGCTGGGCGAAGTGCCGGCGCTGGTGTCCCTTATCGGCGGCGCGATCGTGCTGGCCGGGGTCTACGTGGGGGTCAGGTCGCAGACGCACGAGCAACTGGCGGGGTCCGCCCCGCTGGAGTGAGCCGACAGCAGAAGGGCCGGTGCGAGGACCGGCCCTTCTTTGTTTGATGCCTCGCGTGACCCCCGAGCGGTGGCCCCAGCGATGGACCGTTACGGGCAGAATGTGGCGATGTCACCGGCGTTTCCGGTGGCAGCGTTGATCCACGTCTTGGCGCAGGCCGCAGGGTTTCCGGTGTGGTACTTGAACCAAAAGTCACTGACGTTCGGGGTGGCGCCGCCACCGAACCCAGCACTGATGAATCCGGCCGTGCCACCGGTCCCGTCCCACGCGGCCGCACCCGAAGGCGAGTAGGTGCCGCCGGTGACCTTGATGACCTCGTTGCCGTGGAAGTTTCCCGTGACCCCCGCCGAAACCAGGTTGGATGTGGCAGCCTCGCAGGACTCGGGGCTCGGTCCCTGGAGCGTGACGAAGTGCCCGTTGGTGAAGTACTCGACCACGCGGTACGAGCCGTCGACGTTCTGCTCGGGATACACCTTGAACACGCGGGTGTAGGTGTCGTTCGCCCAGTCGGGGCCGCATGTGCTCGAATCTCCCGACCCCTGCCCGGTGAACGCGTAATTCGTGGTGTCCGCTGCAGATGCGACTGTGAAGCCGAAACCGGCAACTGCCATGAAGGCCGCAACGGCGAAGATCGTCATGGTTCTCTTCATTGCTCGTTCCTTCCAACTAGGTTGCCTCCCGGCACGGATACTGGGAGGCAGTGCGATGCCGCGTTGCTCAACCTGGCAAGCGCGTTCCTCCCTCCTCGCCCGTGCGGCGGACGGCTACCAACGCAACCCTGACCCCAGGTCCTAAGTAGGGTTGCTTTTCTTGACGATGCTTTGAATAGGTACCACATTCACCACGAGCGGACTAGGGCCACTGGGCCCCTCGTAGCTTGGGCGGGGGATGCCGGGCCGGCATTCGTCTCAGGAGGGGGGCCGAAGTGTGGCCAAGAAGGACTCGCTGCGAAGGGGGGTGGTGCCCGTGCGAGGATTCCGGGGTCAAGCCCCAGTTGCAGGGATGACCCGCAACCCGGAAAGGACCGGCGTTCCCAGCGTACGCCGTTAGGACGCGCGGGTGCCGGTGATAGTCGCGGTGAGCTCGGATGCGCTACACCCGCTCTGTGCGGGGAAGGACTCCGAGAAGACCCCCTGGAACCGGGTCGCCGCCCAGCGTCCGGCCAGCATCGAGGCCTTCACCGGATGGATCACCGTAGCGGCGGACGCAACGATCCCCGCGCCTCCGCAGGTCCCGAAGGGCTGGTCGCGCATCGAACCCAGGAATCGGCCCGCATCGAACCGCAGGGTTCCGGTGAGGGTGGTGCCGTTGGACGGGTGGAGGGTCCAGGTGCCTCCACACGGCCGCTTGCCGTCGCACGCGGAGGCGAACGCCCACGTGAAGGTCGCGACCTGGCCGGGCGCCGCGTCGACCAGACTGGAGGACGTCACGCGATAGGTCACCTGCCAAGTGCCCGCCAACGCGGCATCCTTAAGCCCCGGCACTCCGGTCTTGACGGTGACCGGAGGCGAAGAGGCCCCCAGGTTCCCGGCGACGGCCCGAACTACGTAGGTGTACGTGGTCCCTGCCGACAGTCCGGAGTCCGACCATTTGGTGGCGCCCGGCCCGGTCTTGGCTACCCGGGTCCGGTCGCGGATGATCTCGAACCCCGTCGGGGTGGATCCCGGGCTGGGCGCCCACGTCAAGACCACCGTGCTCGAGCCGACGAGCGACGCCTTCACCTGCGTCGGGCCGGTGAGGGGAGGCGCCGGGCTTGTGGACGCGGACCCGCTCGGACTCGGGTTGGCGCGCGGGGAGCTCGCCACCGGTTCCCCCTTGCCGGGGCGCAATGACAGGAACGCAAGGATGACCACCGAGACCAGGGCAAGCACCGCTAGCCCCAGCGCCAGGTCGGCGCGGCGATGCCCCGCACCCCAACGCCCCGGGCCGGCGTCGCGCGAGGGCTCCGCGCCGGCTCCAGGCGTCGACGGGTCCGGGTCCGGCCGGATGAACTCCGGCACGACGATCGGCTCCTCCAACGGTGGCTGGACCTTTTGAGCGCGGCGGACGGCGTCGCCCAGATCCGACACGGCTTTCGCCGGTTCGACGTGCTGATCGGCGCCCGCCGCCGCCACGTCCGGGGGCCACACGACGACCACCCCGGCGTTCGGAGACCGGCTCTGAACGGAAAGGACCATGGCCGCGGCGGTTCCCGCGTCGAACACGATGACATCGGGATCGGTCGTGGCCAGAACGGCTTGGAGCTTCGCAGGATCGGACGCCTCCCCCAGGATCTCGAACCCCTCGACTTCGAGGATCGCCCGGAGGGAAGGTTCCTTATCCGACCGTGGGGCGGACTCGGCCACAACGACTCGAACGTCGGTCGTCTGGCGAACGTGTCCTCTCCTTCCCACCGCGCACCTCATCTCCGCGCCGAGCCGGGCATTTGAGGAGCCGAGGGGTCCCGACAGGCCGCGCTGCATGCATGGTACGCGCCGCGGCCGGGTGAAACCCCTTGTGTACCCTGGAGGGCATGAGCATGTATGACCTTCACACGCACAGCACGTTCTCCGACGGCACACAGACAATCACCGAGAACGTGGCCATGGCCGGGGAGCGCGGCCTGTCGGGCATCGCCATCACTGACCACGACACCACCGAGGGCTACGCCGAGGCGTACTCCGCTGCCGTGGACACCGACCTGGAGATCATCCCGGGGATCGAGTTCAGCGCCGAGTACGAAGGCGCCAGCCTCCACGTCCTGGCCTATTTCCTGGACCCGGAGAACGCGGACCTGAAGGCGGAGCTGAAGCGTCTCACCGACACCCGGTTCCGCCGCGGCGAACTCATGGTCGAGAAGCTCCAGGAACTCGGCTACGACATCAGCTTCGAGCGCGTGCGCGAGATCGCGGGGGACGATCTCATCGCCCGCCCGCACATCGCCGACGCGATGGTCGAGGCCGGCATCGTCTCCGAGTCCAAGGAGGCGTTCGACCGGTTCATCTCCGACGGGGGGATCGCGTACGTGCCCAAGCACGCGCTGGACCCCGTGGACTCGCTCGCGCTCATCAAGGCCGCGGGCGGCGTCTGCGTCCTGGCGCACCCCGGCATGTGGAAGGGCAACGGTTCGGTCCCGGACGCTTTGATCGAACAGATGGCCGCCGACGGGATGGTCGGCCTTGAGGTCGATCACCCCGACCACGACGCAGAGCAGCGCTCCTACTACGGCGCCCTGGCCGACCGCCTTGGCCTCATCCGGACGGGCGCCAGCGACTGCCACGGCGCCCGCTACGGGTTCCGCCTGGGCTGCGACACCACGGACGCGGACCGCGTGGACGATCTCAAACGCCGGGCGGGCCGATAACCATCCCTGCGGACGCACGGCGGGACCGGCCGGTCGACGCGGCCCTGTGGCTGATGGCGTTCGGGAGCTTGTTCCTGGTCGCCTACTGGTCGTTCGTGTCGGCGCCGCCGGGCGGGACGCCGTTCCCGAACGCCGACAAGGTCGAGCACGCGCTCGCGTACCTCGTGACGACGCTGCTGTTCATCCTGGCGGGGGTGTGGCGGCCCGTTCGCGGTCCGGGGCGGTTCGCGTGGGCGCTGCCGTGGATCGTCGCCGGCGCCGTGGCGGCGGGGGGACTGGTCGAGATCGGCCAGAGCTTCACGGCGACGCGCCGCCCCGACGTGCTGGATTGGTTGGCAGATTCGGTGGGCGTGGCGCTCGCCGTCCTCGTGATCCGGACCCTGAAGGGCCGGTTCTCCGAGGACCGCTGACCGCCATCTGAAGCGCTAGGCGGGCGGCGCCGGCGGGAGCGTGGGAGCTGTCCCTGCCGAGATGGGCTGACTCGGCGCGGCGAGCAGCGCCGCCACCTTGTCCAGGTCGACGCCCCGGGCCAGCCGGAACGCGCGTGGCAGTCCCGCTGGTGGGTTCGCGACCAGCAGCTCGCCGTGGTGCCGGCGCCCCACCGCGACATCAGCGAGTGGAACGGCGATGACGCCGGCCGGGTCCGGTACGTACGGGCGCGCCACGTGACCGAACAGCACGCGCTCAGGCGTGATACCGACGTACCAGAGCTTGGTCATGGCCAGCGCGATCAGCGGGCCGAACATCGGCAAGAGCAAGCTCCAACTGAGCAGGAACATCACCGGCGCCGGCGCCTTGAACCGGGTCACCGCGCCGAACCACCGCAACTCCTCGTGCGGCTTGAGGTTCTGGTTGAGTGCTTCGCGGATCAGCTGTCCGTAGTCGGTCCTCGGCCTCGGCATGGTCATGCCCCTTTCGGCTCGCGCACTAGAACCATCTCCGACGCTACTCGCGGCCCCGGGTTCCGCTGCGGGCCCATCGGCCCCTCCCGATCAGGACCGGCCCCCTCACCTGGAGCTAGCCGCCGGCCGCCGTCTGGAGGATCGATGTCAGCCGAGTGGAACTGATGGCGCCGCTGAAGGCGCCCATGAATCGGCCGTTCGCGTCGATCAGCACGAGGATCGGGAGGCTGAGCGCCCCCCAGGAGCTGGCGAGCGCGCTGGAGTCGGCGGGCAGTACGACCGGGAGGGTGTAGCCCTTGCCCTGGAGGTACGTGGTGACGGCGCTCTTATCCGTCTGCAAGGCCACCGTCACGATGGCGATGCCCGGCTGTGAGGCGGAGGCGGTGTTCAGTGCCGCGAGCGGGCCGAGGCACGTCTTGCACCAGTCGCCCCACAGATAGACGACCGTGGGCTTGCCGCGGGTGGAGGAGAGATCGAAGCTCGCCCCAGCGAGCGTCTTCCCCGTGAACGACGGCACGTCCTGGCCGACGACCAGGGACGTCGGGTCCGGACCGGGTGGCCGCGACGGCCGCGACGTCGGCGATGGCAGGGAGGGACTCGGCGAGGTCGCGGAGGACGATCCGGTGGCGGAGCACCCGGCGAGAAGCGTGAGACAAACGACCACGACGCCCGTGCGGAGCGCCCCGGCCCGAACGCCGATGCCCTTCGTTCGTTCGCTCTTGGCCCGCACGACCTGCATGGTATACGGGTCCCGCACGTTTGCGGTTCTGCCAGTATCACCGACGCGATGGCGCTCATCCGTATCACCGACCCCCAAGATCGCGAGCTCGCGGACTTCGTGCAGCTTCGCGACGTGGCCTTGCGCAAGAAGCTGGAGTCCGACAACGGCCTGTTCCTGGCAGAGGGGACGAAGACCATCAGCAGGGCGTTGGCGGCCGGGTACACGCCGCGCCGGGCGCTCTTAGCCGAGCGGTGGCTGGGCACGGTCACCGAGATGGTGGGCGAGGCCGACGTACCGTTGCTGGTTGCCGACGACGACCTGCTGGAGCGGACCACCGGGTTCCCCGTGCACCGAGGCGCGCTCGTCTCCTTCGAGCGGCGGCCGCTTCCGGTGTTGGATGAGGTTCTTGCCGGCGCGGCGCGTGTGGCGGTCCTTGAGGACCTGGTCGACGACACGAACGTGGGGGCGGTCTTCCGGAGCGCGGCCGCGTTGGGGGTCGATGCCGTGGTGCTCACCCCCCGGTGCGGCGACCCGCTCTATCGGCGGGCCGTCCGCACCTCCATGGGTGCCGTGTTCACCGTCCCGTGGACCCGGATCGACTGGCGCCGCGGGCCTGAGTCGCTCAAAGCCGCGGGCTTCACGCTCGTGGCCTTGACCCCGGCCGCCGACGCACAGGACATCCGGGCGTTCGACCCCTCGGCTCATCCTCGGATCGCCCTGGTCATAGGCAGCGAAGGGGAGGGGTCCTCCTCCCGCTGGCTCGACGCCGCGGACGTTCGCCTGCGCATCCCGATGTCTCATGGGATCGATTCGCTGAACGTCGCAGCGGCCGCCGCGGTCGCGTTCTTCGCGCTGACCCCTCGCGCTTGAGCGTCCGCGCGCCCGGTGCGGATAGGATTCGCTCCGTGCCCGCAGCGATCGAGATGGTGTTCTTCGACATCGGCGGAGTGATGTACTCCGACACCATCTACACCGATGCGCTGCGCCGTGCGCTCCGCGACCTGGGCGCCATCTTCACCGAGGAGGAGTTCGAGGCGGAGTACGCGTTGGCGCGCGCCGCACAGTCGGGTTCGTTCCGGAAGCGGATGGCCGCGCGCTTCCTGGGTCCCGGCGCCGACGTGAACGCGCTCGCAGCCGCCGCCAAGCGCTACTGGGCCTACCCTCCCGATGCGCTCGAGCCCGACGTGAAGCCGTGTCTGGACGCTCTCGCCGGGCGCTACCGCCTGGGTATCATCGCGAACCAACCCAGCCAGGTCCGGTATGCCATGTCGCGCGACGGCATCGAGGACTTCTTCGAGATCTGGGGGGTGAGCGACGACATCGGTCTGGAGAAGCCCGACCCGCGCCTGTACGCCCACGTCCTCTACACGGCCGGCATCTCGCCGATGCACACGGTGATGCTGGGCGACCGGTTGGACTACGACGTCATCCCGGCCAAGACCGCGGGGATGCGCGCGGTGTGGATCTTGCGCGGCGAGGCACCGGAACACCCGACCGGTCCGCAGCTGGCAGAGGCCGACGCGGCCGTTCGATCGCTGGCGGAGATCCCGGAGGTCTTGGCGGCGCTCTAGGTTCAGGCGCCCTTGCGGCGCTGCTTCTGGAGTTCGCTCGCGGCCTTGAGAGCCGTGTGGCTGCTGGCGATATCGGGCATCTCGTGCCCGCCGGCCAGTTCCTCGGCCGCCCACTTCGTGAGGTCGCGGATGGAGACGATGCCGACCACCTTGCCGCGATCCACCACCGGCAGGTGACGGATGTTCCGGCTGACCATGTGCTCTGCCGCGTCGTTCAAGTCGGTCTTGGAGTTGATGGTCTCCAGGTCGCGGCGCGTCATGCCGTGCGCCACCTTCACGCTGTGCGGATCCCCCCCGGCCGCCACCAGGTTGACGATGTCGCGTTCGGTCACGATGCCGGCGAGTTTCTTGCCCTCCAGCACCACGACCGAGGAGATGCCGTTGGTGCGCATGAGCTTGGCCACATCGGCGAACGTGTCGCCGCTGTCGGCGGTCTTCACATCCGTGTGCATGACGTCTGCGACCTGCATCGATGCCTCCTGTGGCTCCGGGGCCAGCAGCCTACCGCGCTAGTGGTCGCTGCGGCCGCTGAAGTTGAACTCCTCGATCTTGAGCGCGGCGACGCGGGAGGCGGAGAAGAAGAACTCGCTTGCCAGTTCTGCGGTGCTGCCGATCATCGTGGTGGCCGAGAGCGCCGCCAGGATGGACTGGGTGAACCGGAAGTTCATCACCGGCCCGGCGACCTCGCCGTTCTCGATGAGGAACGTGCCGTCGCGCGTCATCCCGGTGATCGAGGACTCCACGGGGTTCACGACGTTCGAGTAGTGGAAGCGGGTGACCAGGAGGCCGCGCGGCGTGGCGGCGATCATCTGTTCCACGCCGGCGTCCCCGGGGGCAAGGAACAGGTTGAGCGGGAAGGGACCCTCCGGGTTGGGGGATGGGAGTGCGTGACCGGTGGAGGCCACGCCCGCTTCCTTCCCGATCCGCCGGTCATAGACCGCGTCCACGAAGATCCCGTCCTTGATCAGATCCACGCGCCCGCGGGGTTCCCCTTCGAAGTCGAACCCCAGCCCCAGCGTGTCGGGGTGGACGGCGTCATCGAAGATGGAGACCGCCGCCGCCGCCACCTGCCAGCCCCGCTTGCCGCTTAGGCACGACCGCCCTTCGAGGTAGTCGCGCCCGCCGAACCCGACCCACGCCAGGAATCCGACCAGGGTGGCGACCGCTGACGGCTCCAACACCACCGGGTAGACGCCGGGCTCCAACGCAAGAGGGTTCTGTGAAGCAGAGGCTTTCTGCGCCGCAGTTCTCCCGACCGCTTCCGGGTCGATGTCGCCGGTGCGGCCCGCGAACGACTCGGCGAATCCACTTCCGGCATCGCCGCCGTTGACCACCGTGGTCAACGAGGCCTGCGTCTGCGCACCCCAGCAGACCTGCCCTTGCGTGTTGGCGATCCCCACCTCCGACGCCATGGTTTCGTAGGCGCCGGCGGCGGTGAACCCCTTCGGCGCCTGTCCGATCAGCGCGGTCGCGGCGTCGGCGCGTTCCTCCGGTGTCGCACTTGCCGTGGTCTCGTCGAAGCGGTGGAGCTCGGGCGTGGCGGTCTTCGGGGTCAGTCCCGGCCACAGCTTGTCGGGCGCGACGATCTGCGCCATCTCCTTCGCGCTCTCGGCTGCGACGCGGGCGCCCTTGGGTGTGCACTCGTTCGTCGCGGCAACGCCTACGCGGTCCTTGCTGATCACGCGCACGCGCAGCCCTGTGTCTTCCCGCGCGGTGCTCTGGTGGATCTCGGAGTTGGCGAAGCGGGTGTTGCCGCCCCATTCGTGCATGAGGAGGACCTCGACGTCGTCCACCCCAGGGAGTTCCAGCGCTGCGGCGGCGACCGCCTCGAACCCGTCGCGTCCCAGGAGGCCCGGCATCAGCGCACCCCAACCTGGACGTTCCGGAACCTGGCGGGCGACGCCCCGTGCCCGACCCGCCCGACCTGCCCCGGCTGACCCTTGCCGCAGTTCGGCGTTCCCCAGACCACCCAGTCCTCGCGTCCCGCCACCGCGTCGCACGAACCCCAGAACTCGGGTGTGATGCCCGTGTAGTTCGGGTTCTTGTAGAGCGTGGTGAGCTTGCCGTTCTCGATGCGGTGGGCCATCTCGCAGCCGAACTGGAAGTTGATGCGCTTGTCGTCGATGGACCAGCTGGTGTTCGTGGTCATGAAGATGCCGCTGGCCGTGTCGGCGATGATCTCGGCCAGCGTGCCTTCGCGGGGTTCGATGGAGATGTTGGTCATGCGGATGAGCGGCAGGTGGCTCCACCCGTCCGCGCGCGAGGTCCCGTTGGATGATCGCCCGATGGTGGGGGCGGTCTCGCGGCTGGTCAGGAAGTTCTGGAAGATGCCGTCCAAGATGATCGGCGTGGACTGCGCGGGCACGCCTTCGTCGTCCCACCCGAAGGTCCCCAGACCGCCGGGCAGCGAGGCGTCCGCCGTGATGCTGATCAGCGGGCTCCCGTAGCGCAGCGTTCCCACATCGGCAGGCGTGAGGAACGAACCGCCTGCGTAGGCCTCCTCCATCCCCATCACCCGGTCCAGTTCCACGGGATGGCCGATCGACTCGTGGATCTGCAGTTCCATCTGACCCGAGTCCAGGATGAGCGTCGTAACCTCGCTGGGGCACTCCGGCGCGCTCAGCAGGTCGACGGCCTCCCGGCCGACGCGTTCGGCCTCTTCGACCAGACCGAGCGTGCGAACGTGTTCGTAGCCGGCGGCGCGGATGTGCCCGCGGAACGAATTCGGGTAGCTACGGCGCTGCACGTCGCCGTCGCCGACCGCCGTGGCCTCGATGCCCCCGCCGCTGTGCGTGACCTCCTGGTCGATGGCCGCACCGTCGGAGGATGCGAAGAACGTGCGCCGGCGGAAGAAGTCGAGTCCCCCTTCGGCGTAGTTGAGGCCGGGAACCGTCCGCATCCGCCGCGTGGCCTCCATGAGGAGCGCGACCTTCTCCTCCAGCGGCACGGTGAAGGGGTCCTCGGTGGACGGACCGCGCCACGCGCCCACGGCCGGTTCCACCGGGGAGAGCGTGACGGGGCGGCCGGGCATGCGGCCCGCCGCGCGCGCGATCTGAACAGCCAGTTCGGCGGTGCGGGTGATCTCGCCTTCGTCCAGGCGCGACGTCGAGGCGAATCCCCACCGGCCGCCGGCCAGGACCCGGACCCCGATCCCCGTGGAGATCGACCGGTCGATCCCCGCCATCTCTTCGTTCCGAACGGTGAGCGATTCCGTCTCGTCGGTGCCTGCACGCGCATCGGCGTAGTCGGCGCCGGCCTTGCGCGCGGCCTGCACCGCCATCTTCGCCACATCCAGCAACGTACGAGTCCCCCTTCGGAACAGGGCTAACGGCCCGTTCGAACCGGGGCATCCTACCCGAGGGCGACGGCGGAGCGCGACCTAGGCTAAGGTCAGCGACGGGGAGGTGGCGGTGATGATGAAGACCGTACGGCACGGATTCACCACCGAGCAGGCCGGGGTCGTGGCTCGGGAGCTGGGCATCGATCAGGGCGAGGCAGGGTTCACCCTGGAGGTGTTCCGCCGTGGCATGGAGGTCGAGTTGGAACACGGCCTCCGAAACCCCCTGACGAACGTCACCGATGACGATCCCGTTGTGACGGGGAAGATCGCGTGGGCGCACCTGCGCGAGATGCCCGACTACTACGAGCGCCTCGCGGCCATGGAACGCGAAGCCGGCTGGGGGCGCTGAGTCTGGGCCGGATGCCTCTCTCGTAGCGGAAGATGTGAAGGACGCTACAGGGGGAGGCACCGATGAGGATCGTCGTGTTCGGAGCGACCGGCCGGGTCGGCAGGGCGGTTGTGGAGCAGGGACTGGCTCGCGGGCACGAGGTGACCGCGTTCGTTCGTTCGCCCGCCAAGCTCGACCGAGCTGAGGCGCCCGGGCTGACGGTGGTGATGGGTGAGGGGTCCGATCCTGCGTCGGTGGCGGCGGCGATCCCCGGCCACGACGCCGTGATCTCCGCGCTCGGCCTGCCCTCGCTCAACCTCACCACCGAGCTTTCCACCATGACCGCGAACGTGATCGCGGGCGCGCGGACCGGCGCCGTGCGGCGCGTGGCCGCCGTGGTGTCGGTCGCGGTGTTCTTCAAGACGAGCCGGCCGCCGTTCCAGTTCGTGGGCGAGGAACACCGGCGCGACCTGGCGGCGCTGCAGGCGTCGGGGCTGGAGTGGGTCGGCGCGGCGCCGGGCACCATCACGGACGACGACGCGCTGGGCTCCTACCAAGCGGTCCTCGACGCGCCCGGCCCCGGCGATGAGATCACCCGGTTCGACCTGGCCGGCTTCCTCCTGGACTCGGTCGAAACCGAGGCGTTCGTCGGGCACGCGGTCGGCCTCTCCAACTGATCTGACAGCTAGGCTGCAACCATGATCGCCGCCTCCGCGTTCGGTTGGGTGCTCCTCGCGCACCTGCTGGGGGTCGTCGGGTTCTTCGCGGCACACGGCGTCAGCGCTGCGGTCGCCTTCCAACTCCGTCGCGAACGAGACCCGGCCCGGATCCGCGCCTTGCTGGATCTGTCGAAACGGGCGCGGCCGACCGGCTACCTGTCGATCGTGCTGATGGCGGCGGCGGGAGCGGTGCTGGCGCTGGACCGCGGGGTGCTGGGAGCGTGGTACGTCTTTCCGCAGCGGGGCTGGCTGATCTGGTCGACGGTGCTGTTCGTGGCGTTGCTCGTGGTCGCCGTGCCGCTCGCCATCCCGTACTACAAGAAGGTGCGACTGGCGGTGGCCGAGGGCGCCGACACCGATCCCGCGGCGCTCGATCTCTTGCTGCGGTCGGCGCGCCCGTTGGTGATCGCGGGAGTTGAGCTGGGCGGGATGCTCTTCATCATCTACCTCATGGTGCTCCGCCCGTTCTGACGGGTCCGGGCGCCGGATGGCATGATGCCCGCACATCCGACCACGGGAGCCCTGAAGCCATGCCCGTCTACCGTCACGATTCCCACCCTCGCTTCGCACTCGGCGGCAACACGATCACCGGGTACGCTTCCCCTTCGCGCGGCGCCGACGAGGCCGCGTTGTTCCGGATCGACCTGCCCGCGGGCGGGGGGTTGCCGCGCCACCACCACGACCACCTCGACGTGTTCGCCCTGGCGGAAGGCGAGGGGGAGTTCTTCCTGGGCGAGGAGACGTTCCAGCTCTCCACGGGGGACTCGGTGATCGTGCCGACGGGGGAATGGCACCATTTCGTGGCGGGTCCCGGCGGGGCCGCGATCATCGTCAC
>JANXVR010000253.1 GCA_025351565.1 Actinomycetes bacterium | reverse complement strand
ACGATGTAGGAGTGGCCGGTGACCCAGCCGATGTCTGCGGCACACCAGTACACGTCGTCTTCATGGATGTCAAAGATCATCCGGTGCGTCGCCGCCACCTGGGTCAGGTAGCCACCGGTGGTGTGCACGATGCCCTTCGGCTTACCGGTGGTGCCACTGGTGTAGAGGAGGTAGAGCACGTCCTCGGCGTCCATCTCCTCCGGCTCACACTCGGCGGGCTGCTCCGCGACGAGGTCGTGCCACCAGAGGTCGCGGCCCGGGGTGAACGAGTGTTCGCTCTGCGTTCGGCGGACCGTGATGACGTGCTCGATGGAGGGACAGTCCTTCACGGCCTCGTCGGCGCTGGCCTTGAGCGGGACCACGGAGCCGCGGCGCCAGGCGCCGTCGGCGGTGATGAGCACCTTGGCCTGCGCGTCGTTGATCCGGTCCTTCAGGGCCTCGGCGCTGAACCCACCGAACACCACGCTGTGCGGGGCCCCGATCCGTGCACACGCGAGCATCGCCACCGGAAGCTCTGGGATCATCCCCAGATAGATGGCCACGCGGTCGCCCTTGCGCACGCCCAGAGCGCGGAGCGCGTTCGCGAAACGGCAGGTTTCCTCGTAGAGATCCCGGTACGTGATGGTTCGGGTATCCCCGGGCTCGCCTTCCCAGTGGTAGGCGACCTTGTCCCCGCCACCGTTCTCCAGGTGCCGATCCAGGCAGTTCACCGAGACGTTGAGTTTCCCTCCAGCGAACCACTTGACCCACGGGGGGGTCCACTCCATCACGGTGTCCCACGGCTGAGACCAGGTGAGGGTGGCGGCCTGTTCGGCCCAGAAGGCCTGGTAGTCGGCGTTCGCGCGCTCGTAGATGGCGGGGTCTGAGACCACCGCAGCCTCGCGGAACGCCTGGGGCGGCTCGAAGACCCGGTGCTCGGAGAGGAGGGCTTCGATGTTGGGCTCGATCTCGGTCACGGGTGCTCCTCGGGCTCGGGAACGTCGTCGACGGCTCCATCGTACGGGGGAAGGGCTCACCGGCGCGACCCATCACGTACGGGGATGTGCTTGCATCGTGACTACGGGGGGGCCACCATCGCACGAAGGGGCCGCCCATTCGGGCGGCCTTGAAGCTGGGAGCAGCGTCCCGGCAAGGGCGGTCGCCCGCGCGACCTTGGGGAAGGAGGCAGTCGTGGCCGAGTACGAGGCGTACTGCATGAAGTGCCGTGAGAAGCGCAAGTTCGAAGGTTCGGTGGTGACGCTGAAGAACGGGCGCCCCGCGGCCCAGGGGCTGTGCAGCGTTTGCGGCACGAAGCTCACCCGGATCCTCAGCAAGGCCGAGGCCGAGGGGAAGTAGCAGGCAGGAACTAGTTCAGGCGTGACAGGAGCGACTCCGGGCTGATCAAGGTCTGCCCGGGTGTCATCTGTTGGTGGCGGGCCGCGAGGTCCGCCACCGTCGTCTCATCGAACACCGTGGCCACGGCCTTGGCCACGTCACCCCAGAACCCCTGCAGCCCGCACTTGGAGTCCTGGAAGCACGTGTGATCGGAGGGTTCCAGGCAGAACACCGGGAACATCTGCCCTTCGATCGCGTCGGCGATCTGCGCCACGGTGATGGTCTCGGGCTCGCGGGCAAGCTTGCAGCCGCCTCCGGCCCCCCGGAAGCTCTCAACCAGGCCGGCCTTGGAGAGCGCCCCCAGCTGTTGCTCCAGGAACCGCAACGGGATCTGCTGGCGCTCCGCGATCTCACGCGCCGGAACCAGGACGCCTTCGCTCCTGCGCTGCGCGAGTTCGATCATGGCGCGCATCGCGTATTCGAGCTTCTGCGAGATCTTGAGCATGTGCTCCTCCGCAGGTCAGCCTAGGTATCGGACGGCGCGCGCGTCAACGGGGCCTCACCGGGCTGATTCAGCAGCTGGTGCGGTAGTCGTTGCCGATCAGGACCACGGCCTGCGCCGTGGGACTCACGGTACCGGGGAAGGTCGCAGGCAGCTTCGCCACCCGGGCCCCGTTGAAGTAGTGGGCGGAGAGGTACGTAGCGTCGGACTGATCCTGGTGCTGGGGATCAGGCCGGTAGTACACGGCGCTCTTGCCGAACGGCTTGCCGCTGGTGACGTCCGCGGGTGGGTCGGCGGCGATATACCCGTCCCCGACCAGCAATGTGCTTACTTTCCCGGCACACCCCGGGGCATCGATCCCGTTGAACACGGACACACGGACCCCTGTGGTTCCCGGAGAGGGCAGCGGCTTCGGCGAATGGCTCGGCGGGGGGGGAGTCGTGGAGGACCCCGAGGGTGTCGGTGACCCGCCCCCGTCCAGCGGGGTCAGCGCCGACGTGCCGGCGCCGAATGCGTTCGACAACACGGCGATACCGGTCACGACCAGGGCGATGACGATAACGAGCCGTGCGGCGCCGAGATTCACCGGCCAATCCTACCGCGATGCCCGTGCTAGAGGCGAAGCCCCAGCTGATCCACGACCCGCCTGCGCCGGCGCGAGGCCCGGATCCGCCGGAGCCGCCGCACGAGCATGGGGTCGTAGGCGAGCCCAGAGGGCAGATCGACCGCACGATTGAGCAACTGGTAGTACCGCGTGGGGGAGAACCCGAAGCGTTCGCGGATGGCGCGCTCCTTCGAGATGGTGAGCTTCCAGCATTCACGTTCGAAGTCCAGGAGATCGCGAGCGAGCGGTTCCAACGGTGCGATGTGATCCATACGCGCAAGGCTAGCGCTCACCTCTGACGGTTCAAGCATCTGGGGCGGACTGCCGAGGTTGGGAGGGAGCCGCCGAAGCGGGGAGGCCCTCTGGGGGACCCGTGAGAGAATCCGTGTCGCGGCACGTCTAGGGGGGAAGGATGACCGGACCGGTCGAAGGCGGAGATGCGAGCGAGGCGCTCGCCGGCCGAACCCAACCCCAACGCGATCAAGCCATCCGTTCGGGCGCCGAGCTGGACATGCTCCACAGTCTGGCCGCGAAACTGAACAGCCTCGGCAACGTCGGTGAGATCGGGGCCGCGATCACCAGCGAACTCCACACGATCATCGACTACCACAACTGCCGGGTGTACCTCCTCCAAAGCGACGGCATCACGCTCCTGCCGGTCGCGTTCCACGGCACCCTCTTCTCCGACTACGAACGCGAATCCGTCAAGGATCTGGTCACGCTAGTGGGCGAAGGCATCACGGGGCAGGTCGCGGAACGTCGCGAATCGCTGCTCACCCCCGATGCGCGCCAGGTCGATTACGCCGTGCTCATCGAGGGTACGGAGGACATCCTGGAATCCATGCTTGCCGTGCCGATGACGGCGAGCGACAAGTTGGTTGGCGTGATCGTGTTGTCTTCCCTGGGCTACGGCAAGTTCGACGAGGACGATCAGCGCTTGCTGGAAGTGCTTGCCTCGCAAGCAGCTGTGGCCTTCGAGAACGCGAAGCTCCTGGAAGCCGAGCGAGGAGCGGCCGATACGTCGGCTGCACTCCTTCGCTTGTCACAGGTCTTGACTGGGATGTCGTCGGCCACCGATATCTTCACCGAAGCGCTGGCCACCGTCAGCACGTTGGTCAGAAGCGGGCCGCTAGCCGCCTACGTCCGCGATGAGGAGAGCGGCGACTTCCGGCCCATGGCCGTCCTGTCCACCGACGAGGTCCCGGTCAAGCCGCTCGATGAGGTCGGTCCGGTGGACGCCGCGCTCGCGTCGGCGATGATCGTCTCGGACACGGAGCCGTTCGTCATCCCCCTCGACGTGATCACCCAGGTTCCGGTCGAGCATTGGCTCATCTCCGAAGCGCGAGCGACCATGGTGGCTCCATTGCACTGGGAGCCGGACGGGTTCGGGGCGATCATCCTGATGGCGCCCACCGCCGAGGACACCTTCAGTCCCGCCGACGTCCGGCTGGCTCGCGGCGTCGCGGACACCGCCTCGCTGGCCCTCGGCAACGCCCGGCGGATCACCGAACTCGAGCGCTTCCACGAACTAGTGGAGAGCCTCGACGCGATCTTCTGGGAGGCAGATCCGATCACCTTCGCGTTCCAGTTCGTGGGTGGGAGGGTGGAGGAACTCCTGGGTGCCGGCGCCCTCGGGTCGGAGGTCGACGAACGGACGTGGGGCGATCACATCGCGGATCAGGACCGGGCCGGCGCCCAGGTGGCGCTGCTGGGGTCGGTGGCAGACGTGACGGACGTGGCCCTGGAGTACCGAGCGCGAGCCAACGACGGCAGCGTGCGATGGATGCGAGACCTCATCCACCCGGTTCGCGCGACGCAGGGAGGCACTCGCCTGCTCCGCGGCCTCATGGTGGACATCACCGAACGCAAGGCCGCCGAACAAGCGCTTCGCCGCTCCGAGCGCAAGTTCTCCGAAGCGTTCCGTCGGGAGAAGGAGGCCACCGAGCGCCTGCGTAACCTCGACGAGATGAAGAACACGTTCCTGGAGGCCGTGTCGCACGACCTGCGAACCCCGTTGACGGCGATCCTCGGATCCGCGCTGACCTTGGAGCAATCCGGGCCCGACCTCTCGCGGGATGACAGCGAGGATCTGATCCGGCGGATCGCCATGAACGCGCGGAAACTCGAGCGCTTGCTGTCCGACCTCCTGGACCTGGACCGCCTGCAACGCGGGATAGTCTCTCCGCAGCTGCGACCGACCGACGTACGTGAGTTGGTGGAGCGCTGCGTCGCCGAGCTCGAGATCCCCGAGGGCCGGAGGCTCGAGCTGGATGTTCGTCCGATGACGGTGTCCATCGACGGGGCCAAGGTCGAACGCATCGTCGAGAACCTGCTCTCGAACGCCTTGCGGCACACCCCGCCCGGCGCCAACGTGTGGCTCACCGCCGAGCCGAAGGACGGCGGCGTGCTCTTCACCGTCGAAGATGACGGCCCGGGAGTTCCCGGCGACCTGAGGGCGGCCGTGTTCGAACCGTTTCGCCAAGCACCGGGCTCTGCGGCCGAGCATTCACCGGGTGTGGGCGTCGGGCTCTCGTTGGTCCTGCGGTTCGCCGAACTGCACGGAGGCCGCGCGTGGTTGGACGAGCGCCCCGGGGGCGGGGCGTCGTTCCACGTGTTCCTTCCGGGCGGCTGAGTATCGCGCAGCCTACGCCTCGACGCGAGGACTGAAGAACTCGATC
>JANXVR010000221.1 GCA_025351565.1 Actinomycetes bacterium | reverse complement strand
GGATCGCTGTCCACCAGACGAACCGCGCCGTCGCCGTCCCAGGTGGCGAGCGCCGCCACCTCCTCCGGGAAGGACTCGTCCGGGAACGTGGCCTTGAGGACGACCCGGGCCGGCTCGTCGGGTCGCTCGGCCGCGACCACGTACCCGATGGCCCCGCCGGGCAGCGGTTCGCCCACGGTCAGGCCCCACCGTTCGGTGAGGTCGTCGATCAGCGCGGGAAGCCCGTCGAGCCACGCATCCATGCGCCGGTCGCCACGCGTCCGCGCATCTCGGATGAAGCCGTCGAGCGCCGTCATCCCGTGAAGGTGGCGGCGGCGTCCAGCACGCGTTGGACGTGGCCCTCGGTGAGGACCGCCGAAAGGGTCCACAGTTCATATCCGCTGGGCGCCAGGTATACGCCCGCGGCGAGCATGTGATGGAAGAAACGCGCGTACCGCTCGTGATCCGCGCGCTTGGCGTCCGCGAAGTTCCGGACCGGGTCGGCGGTGAAGAAGACGCTGAAGAGCGATGCGGACCGGTTGATGGTTGCCGGGATCCCGCTCCGCCCGAACCGTTCGGCGAGTCCTTCGACAAGGGTCATGGCGATCTGCTCCATCCGCGCGTACGGGTCGAGCATGGCGGCGAGCGCGATGGCGGCGGAGCCGGCGGCTACGGCCACGGGGTTCCCGCTGAGCGTCCCGGCCTGGTAGATCGGGCCCGTCGGTGCGAGCTGCGACATGAGATCCTCGCGGCCCCCGAATGCGGCGCACGGGAACCCACCGCCCATGATCTTGCCGAACGTCGACAGGTCCGGCCGGATCGCGAACACTCCTTGCGCCCCGCCCAACCCCATCCGGAACCCGGTGATGACCTCGTCGAACAGCAGGAGCGAACCGTGGTGATCGCAGAGTTCGCGGAGGCCTTCGAGGAATCCGGGGGCGGGCGGGACCACGCCCATGTTCGCCGCGACCGGTTCGACGATGACCACGGCGATGTCGCGTCCCCATTCGGCGAAGAGCACCCGAGCCGCCTGCAGGTCGTTGAAGGAGGAGGTGAGGGTGTCCTGCGCCGCGCCGGCGGTGACGCCGGGGGACGACGGGATGCCGAGCGTCGCCAGCCCGCTCCCGGCTCCCGCCGCGAGCAACGAGTCCGAATGGCCGTGGTAGCACCCTTCGAACTTCAGCAGTTTGTCCCTGCCGGTGGTGCCGCGCGCCAGGCGGATCGCGCTCATGGTCGCCTCGGTTCCGCTGCTGACCAGCCGCACCATCTCCACGCCGGGTACTGCCGCGATGATCGCTTCTGCGAGTTCGACCTCGCCGAGGGTGGGGGCGCCGAAGGTGGTTCCCTTCGCGGCGGCCGCGGCGATCGCGCTCAGGATCTCAGGGTGCGCGTGCCCGAACAGCAGCGCTCCCCAGCTCTGGATCAGGTCCACGTACCGGTTGCCGTCTGCGTCGATGAGTTCGGCACCTTCGCCGCGTTCGATGAAGATCGGCGTGCCGCCGACCCCGCCGAACGCCCGGACCGGAGAGTCGACCCCACCAGGGATCACCCGCTGGGCTCGTTCGAACAGCTCCTCCGACGTGGTCACGAGCGGGATTCTACGGGGAGGCCCCTATCGGCCGGCAGACGAGTGATCGGCCTGGCGAACGGTCGCGACGGGTCCGGTCACCGCTCCGCGAGCCAGGTGGCGGCGTCGGCGGCGTGGTACGTGAGGATCAGGTCGGCGCCGGCGCGGCGGATGCTCGTCAGGACCTCCAGGACCGCGCGGCGTTCGTCGATCCAGCCGTTCGCGGAGGCGGCCTTGATCATCGCGTACTCGCCGCTCACGTGATACGCGGCCATCGGGAACCCGGTCTCGTCCTTCGCGCGGCGGATCACGTCGAGGTAGGGGAGCGCCGGCTTGACCATGACGATGTCGGCGCCCTCGGCGATGTCGGCCCGGATCTCCCGCAGGGCTTCGTCCGCGTTCGCCGGGTCCTGTTGGTAGCCGGTCCGGTCGCCGAACTTCGGCGCGCCCTCGGCCGCCTCGCGGAACGGCCCGTAGAAGGCGCTCGCGAACTTCGCGGCGTAGGCGATGATGCCGGTCTCGATGTGACCCTCGCCGTCCAACGCGGTGCGGATGGCCTCCACCTGTCCGTCCATCATCCCGCTGGGTCCGACCATGTGCGCGCCGGCACCTGCCTGCGCGCGTGCGATGCGCGTGTAGCGCTCCAGCGTCTCGTCGTTGATGACGGCACCGTCGGTCCCGACCACGCCGCAGTGTCCGTGGTCCGTGTACTCGTCCAGGCAGAGATCGCTCATGATCACCGCGTCCTCGCCGAACTCCTCGCGAAGCGCGCGGATAGCGCGCTGGCCGATGCCGTCCGGGTTCCACGCCTCGGATCCTTCGGCGTCCTTGCGCGCCGGGATGCCGAACAGCATGAACGCGGTGACGCCGCGTCCGGCTATGTCCACCGCAGTTTTCCGCAGCGACTCCAGCGTGTGCTGGAACTGACCGGGCATCGAGGCGACCGGTACGGCGGCATCGATCCCCTCCTTCACGAACAGCGGCGCGATGAGCTGTCGCGGTTCCAGCGTGGTCTCGCGGATCAGGCCGCGGAGCGCCGGCGTGCGGCGCATCCGGCGTGGTCGCTGTTCGGGGAAGGGCGTCATGGTGGCTGGATGCTACCCCGCGCGCCGGGACGCGAGCACGCGCTCCAGGGCGCTGACCAGGCCTTCCACGGTGTGCGGCCTCGCCACTGCGTGAACCGTCAAGCCGTGATCGCGGGCCTCCTTCGCGGTCACCGGGCCGATGCAGACAACCTTGGGCGAACCCGCGACCGGCCCCAGCGCGCCCACGAACCCCCGCACGGTCGAGGCGCTGGTGAACGTCACCGCATCGACGGAGCCGGCTCGCAGTGCCTCGCGCGCGTCGGGCGGAAGCGCGCGCGGCATCCTCGTCTGGTAGGCGTCGACACGGGTCGGCTCCCACCCCTTCGCCCCGAGCGCCGTCTCCAGCCCCTCGGGCGCGATGTCCGCCCGCGCACAGAGCACGCGGCCCTTCCCGCGCGGGAACGCGCGCGCCAGCGCAACCGTGGTGAAGGTGGATGGCTGAAGATCCGGTGCGCGCCCGGCCCAGGTCCTGAACGCGGCCCCGGTTCCGTCGCCGATCACCGCAACCTTCGCGCGTACGTCGCGGGGCGAGCCCAGCCGGGCCGAGAGCATCTCCACCGTCGCGCGGCTGGTGAGCGTGATCCAGGCGAACTCACCGGCGGCGAGTTGCTTCAGCGCCGTGGTGAGCGCAGCGCTCCTGACGGGCAGCAGTTCGATGGCGGGGGCCACGATGGCCCGCGCCCCGCGGCGCGTGAGGAGGCTGACCAGCGCGGCGGACTGATCGGCCGGCCGCGTCACCACGATCGTTCGTCCGGCGAGGGATCGTGCGGGCTTGGGGCGAGCGGGCTTGGAGCTCACGCCTTCCCGACCTCGGCCAGGATCTGCTCGGCTCCGCGTTCGATGAGGTCGGCGGCCACGACGCTCGCCACGGTCTCCGCGTCGGCGCCTAGGCCGTCGGAGCGGAGCGACCTGGAGCCGTCGGCGAGCATGACGCAGGCCACGAGCGATACCCCGTCGGACCCCGCCATGGCGTACGCCCCGAGCGGCAGCGCGCAGCCTCCCCCCAACCGCCACATCAGCGAACGCTCCGCGTCCAGGGCGATGTGCGAGGGCGCGTGATCGATCGCTCTTAGGGCGGCGACGATCTCCGGTTCGTCTTCGAGGCATTGGACGGCCAGGCATCCCTGGCCGGGGGCGGGGATCATGACGTCCAGATCCAGGCGCTGGATGTAGGCGGGTTCGATGCCCAGACGAGCCAGGCCGGCGGCGGCCAGGACGGCGGCGTCGACCTCTCCCTCCTC
>JANXVR010000220.1 GCA_025351565.1 Actinomycetes bacterium | reverse complement strand
TCGCCGCGACTCAGGGCTGACCCGATACAGAGACCAGGGTTCTGATCACGACCTTCGTGTCCTCGGGGTCCCTTACGTCGATGCAAGTCACGCCCGCTTCGTGGGCGGGGTAGTCGTTCCCGCCGGGGAAAAGTGCGTCACCGATGAAGAGCATGTCCGAGATTTCGACACCCAGCTCCTGGTGCAATTTGCCGATCCCGTACGCCTTGTCGATGCCGGGTCGGGTGACATCGATCGACGTGGTACCGCCCAGCCGCACCGAGAACTCGGGGATGAGTTCGGTCAGCAGGACCTGCATCTTCTTCCGCTTCGCGAACCCGGGGTCCCAGGCGGTCTTCTCCGCCAGCGGAGCCTTCTGCCCCAGCGCCGACATGGTGATCTGTGCGCCGCGGTCCTCGATGGTCTCCCCCCAGGTCTTCGCCGGTGCGAAGCCGAGCGAGGTGAGCGCCTGATCCAACGCCCCCGTGATCTTCGCCTTCTGGGCCGGGGTGAGGTCCTCCGAGTAGAGGAGTTCCCATCCCGAGCGGTAGGCGTAGAACTTCGCGCCGCAGGTGGGCAAGAGGGACAGGTTCGCCAGGCCCGAGGCGGCGAGCCCCGCCAGAACCTGGGCCTGGAACTGCGGCCAGTCGCCACCGGAGATGACCGCGACCTTCGTCACGCACAGCAGCTGGCCCAGCAGCGCGGCCATCTCCGCATCGATCGGCGACTTGCTCGGCGCCAAGGTGCCGTCCAGATCGAACACAACGAGTTGTTTCACGCGTACGAGTCTCCCGCTAACCGATCCGTAAGACCACCGAGGCCGGCGAAGCCGACCCTGATACCGAAAGAGCCCGACGTGGAGGAGCCACCCGCATCCGACAGAGTCCTGGGTGCCGCCACGCCGGAGTAAGCTCGCGCTCATGGTGCTGATCCGGACCGCCACCCTCGGTGACCTGCCCGCCATCGTCGACACGGCGGCTCGTTCGCTCGATACCGAAGCCATGCTCCGGTGGTCCTTCGGCGAGTACCATTTCGCCGAGCGCATCCGGCGCCACTTCGCCCACTACAACGGTGAGAATCTTGCGCGCGGGTGGATCCGGCTCGCCGGTGACGGTGCCGGGATCGCCGTGTGGATCCCGCCCGGCTCGCGTGAGGAACACGAAGCCATCGCGCCGGCTCCGCCGGGCCGGGAGTCGGAGATTCTGGGCGCCAACGCCGCGCGCCACGCCGCGTTCTGGGGATGGGTCGGTGAACACGAGCCCGCCGAGCCGCTCCTCTACCTCAGCCACATCGGCGTCGTGCCCGAACGACAAGGCGAGGGCCTTGGGAGCGCGCTACTCCGCGACGGCCTAGCCACTGCCGATGACCTCGGCGTCCCCACCTGGCTGGAGACCTCGCGCGCGAACAACGCCACCTACTACGGGCGCTTCGGCTTCTTCACCGCGCTAGACGAAGACGCCCCCGACGGCGGCCCCCACATCTGGTTCATGCGCCGCCACCGAGCTGACTCGAAGCGTCGGGTCGCCGCTGGTCTCGTCACGGGAAGGCTCTTTGCTATAGACCCCGCCGGGCGAGAGGATACGGCGGGATGAGAGCGTTTGAGCACAGAGCCGGGCCTGCAGAGACACGCGAACTCGCCGATGGGCAGGTCCTGCTCGAGCGCGATGTCGCCGCCGATGAGGTCGGACGCGATGGCGTTTCATGGTTGGCGAGTCGAAGCCCTCGAAGGGTTGGAGGCCGACAACTCGCAAGCCCCCACGGGGACACGCTCTCTTCGGCACCGGTCCGTGCAGTGTATCGTCATGCCTAGTCAAAAGTCGTGCGTCTACCTCGCGCCCTTGCGCTCAGCCACAGCACTTAGGAGCGCCACCATCAGCACGACAGCCTCCCTATCGCGAAGCCGCTGCTCCACCACGAAGGATCGCCAAGTAGCGAACGAGGTCGCGTGACCGATGGCGGCGACGATCCGTCGGGTCTGGCGTCGATCGGTCACCCAGCCGGGAGCCAGCACCTCCTTCATCGCCGCTTCGGAGTCCGCCCACCACTGAGCCACGAACGACGGCATCACGTCGAGGTCTCGCATCACGTTCCCGAGCATCCCGGAGTTCTCGCCGAACCAGTCGTAGAGGTCGCGCAACGCCGCGGTGAGCCGCGCTTCAGGGTCACCTATCTCGGCCCACAGCTGCGGGTTGGGGCGCGGGTGCTCGTCGCGCCAGTGGGTGCCACACGCCATGAACAGGTCGTCATCACCCGGGAAGTGACGGTAGACCGTGAGTCGAGTGACGCCGGCGCGCTCCGCCACCCCACTGATCGTCGTGAACCTCGGTCCCACCGAACCGTGTAACTCGACGGCGGCCTCGGTGATGCGCTCGCGGGTCTCCGCCAGACTCTCAGCCCGC
>JANXVR010000188.1 GCA_025351565.1 Actinomycetes bacterium | reverse complement strand
AGGTCGATCGTCATCCCGGACAGGTAGTCGTCGACCAGCCGGGCGAAGCGCTCGGTCGTCCACGGACGCGCGAACTCGAACCGGTGGGTGACCTCGTGGATGGCGAGGAACGTCCGGAACTCCGTCGGTTCCAGCGACCAGTCCTTCTCGAACTTCGCGATGTTGGCGGTGACGAACAGCAGCGCCTTGTCGCCGCCGCGGGGGACCGCGATGTCGTACTGGCCCATCACGTGCTGAGCAAGGAAGCCGAGCACCGAGCCGATCTGGGTTCCCTGCAGGATCGGGCCCATCTGGGCGAGCATCCCGCCCAGCGCGGCCGTCTCCGATCCCTCCTGGCCGCCGAGCGCGTGGTCCCCGGCTCTGCCCAGCGCGTCCGCCATCCGCTGCGCCGCGGGTTCCATCACTGCGCGCAGGCTCTCGGTGTTCGCATTCACCCATGTGGTCCGGCGGACCGGTTGCACCTCAGCGATGTCGGTGGGCGGTTCCAGGCCGGTGAATCGCGCCACGTGCAGTTCGGCCACACGCACCGCTTCCTCAAGGCCATGGCGTTCCAGCGGGTCCAGCTCGGGGTCATCGCCCGCCTCGACCACGGCCGCAACGCCGGCTTGGCGCGCGAGTTCCCAGTTCACGGGGCCGGAGGATGACTGCATGATCCGCTGGAGCTCACGGAAGAGCGGCGCGTCCTTGAACGCGTCCGGGTCACCGCCAACAGGGAAGGGGGTATCCACCCAGCCATGCTACGACCGGGCCCGGCGTTAGGATGGCGCGCGTGTCCGACACGCTCACCCGCGTCACATCCGATGCCCTTTCCGTTGACGAAGCGCTCGCCTTCGTAGCCGATCCCGGCGCCGGGGGCACGTGCGTGTTCGTGGGAACCGTCCGCGATCATTCCGCCGCAGGCGATGTCACGGGTCTGCGCTACGAAGCCTGGGACGAACTGGCCGAACGCCGCCTGTTCGAGCTGGCCGCCGAACTTGCCGGGCGCTGGGATCTGCGGAAGGTCGCCATCCTCCACCGAACCGGCGACCTTTCGATCGGGGAGGCGAGCGTCGTCATCGCCGTGAGCGCCCCCCATCGCCCCGAGGCCTTCGAGGCCTGCCGCCACGCCATCGAACGCCTGAAGGAAGACGTCCCCATCTGGAAGAAGGAAGCGCTCACCTCGGGCGAGGCGCAATGGGTGATGGGGAGTTGAACCGTGGGTCGTGACCTCGCGATCGACCTAGGCACCGCCACGATCCTGGTCTACCGCCAGGGTGACGGGGTGGTGTTCGAGGAGCCGAGCGTCGTGGCCGTCCACGCGGGGACCGGCCGGGTGGAAGCCATGGGGGAGGCGGCCTGGGCCCGTATCGGCGGCGACAGCGGGAACGTGCTGGCCATCCGCCCGCTCCGCCACGGCACGATGACCGAGTTCGACATGACGCAGGCCATGCTGGAGGTAGTGGTTCGCAGGGCAAGTCTTGGGCGGTTCCCGAAGCCGCGCGTGCTGGTGTGCGTGCCGTCGATGGCATCCGAAGTGGAGAAGCGGGCGATAGAGGAGGCCGTTCGGTTCGCCGGCGGTAAAGGCGTGACCCTGGTGGAGGAACCGCTCGCCGCTGCCATCGGCGCGGGCCTGCCCGTCCACGAACCCATCGGGAACCTGGTAGTGGACATCGGCGGCGGCCGTTCAGAGATGGCGGTCGTCTCCATGGGGGGTGTGGTCAGCGGGAACTCCGTGGCCCTCGGCGGCTTCGACATCGACGCGGCGATCGCCGAACACATCCGGACCGAGTACGGCGTGGCCATCGGTGAGAAGGCCGCCGAGGAGCTGAAGATCGCGATCGGCTCAGCGTTCCCCGCGCCCGGCGGCAAGGCCGCCATCGTCATCGGCCGAGAGCTGGCCACCGGCAACACCGTCGAGGTGAAGCTCACCGAGGCCGAGATCCGCCAGGCCATGTCCGGTCCGGTGAAGGGGATCGTCGACGCCGCCAGGCGTACGCTCGCCGAAGCCCCCCCCGAACTCACCCACGACGTGCTGGAGACCGGGATGTTCCTGACCGGCGGCGGGAGCCTGCTCCGCGGGCTGGACATGTTGCTCGCGCAGGAGTGCGAGGTACCCGTTCATCTGGTCGAGGACCCGACGCGCACCGTCGTCATGGGAGCTGGCCACATGCTCGAACACCTCAGCGACTACGAATCGGCGTTCCAACTCGTGCGAAGGAGGCAGCAACGGTGACGTTCTCTATCGTGGGCGCAGATCTGGAGAAGGGCGATTGGGGCGTCGCCGTGGCGTCGAAGTTCCCGGCGGTGGGTGCGGTGGTCCCGTGGGCACGCGCCGGGGTCGGCGCGGTTGCGACCCAGTCATGGGCGAACACCACCTACGGCCCGGAGGGCCTGGCGCTCATGGGATCGGGGATCCCAGCGCAGGACGCCCTGGATCGGCTGACAGATGCCGACGAACACAAGCAGGAGCGTCAGGTCGGGTTCGTCGACGTGCTCGGCCGGGCGGCCACCTTCACGGGGACGGGCTGCAGCGACTGGGCCGGGGGGATGAGGGGCACCAACTTCGCGGCGCAGGGCAACATCCTGAGCGGGGCCGCGGTGGTGGACCAGATGGCGGCGGCGTTCACCTCTACGGACGGCGACCTGTGCGACCGGTTGCTGGCGGCGCTCGTGGCCGGAGATCAGGCCGGTGGTGACCGGCGTGGCAGGCAGAGCGCGGCGCTCCTGGTGGTGCGCGAGGGCGGAGGGTACGAAGGCGGCAACGACCGCTACATCGATCTCCGCGTCGACGACCATCCGGACGCGATCGTCGAGATGGTCCGCCTGTTCGCAGTGTGGGACGAGACGATACTCGTGCGCAACGACCCGCTGCTCGACGCTACCGCGGCACTCGTCACGGACATCCAGCGCCGGCTGTCGGCGCTCGGCCGCTTCCACGGGGAGCCCTCCGGCATCCTCGATCAGCCGACACGCGCGGCGTTGGCGGACTTCGCTGGAACCTACAACCTGGAAGGCCGGCTTCGGGACGACGAGATGCTCAGCCAGCTCCTGGTTCGGGAGATCTGCGACCTAACTCCCGAGCTCAACCCCCCTGCACCTTCTGGATGAACAACCTCCACAGGAATGATCCGACCTGATAGAGCGCCACCCCGATCGCCGAGGCGCACACCATGATCAACGCCACCAGTCCCAGCACGCCTATCGACCGCGATCGCCAGGAGAGCGGCGCTGCCGTGCTGACGGGCACGTACGTGACACCGGGGGTCCACGCCGCTCCGCCCGAGCTGGTCCCCCCAACGTCTGGAGCCACCGAGCCCTGGAAGCTGAACGAGCCGGTCGCCGGACCCGCGGACCGGCGCAAGGTGAGCGCGTAGGTCGCGGCACCCACCACCAGTGCCGCCGCCACCACGATCGCGTACCCCATCTCGCTCCTCCCTGGTTCCGCTGCAGCCTACCGCCGCCTCCGCCGTTCCGTGACTTCATCCGTAGGATGACGGCACGTGAAGCGTCGTCTCTTCCTCATCGCGGTTTCCGTCCTGTTCGCTGCGGCGTTGCTGTCGCGCACGGTCCCACTGCCCTACTACGCCATCGGTCCGGGTCCGGCTCGCGAGGTGGCCCCCTTGATCTCGGTCACCGGGCACCCCGTCTACGCATCCAGCGGGAAGCTCGTGATGACGACCGTCCGCTTCTACCGGCTCACGCCGTGGTCGGCGCTGTTCGCCTGGCTGGATCCCAACAAGGCGATCGTCTCCCAGGACGTGCTCTATCCCAAGGGCCAAACCGTGCAGCAGGAGCAGCAGCGCTCGATCTCCCAGATGGACCAGAGCAAGATCGACGCCGCCTATGCCGTCCTTCGAACGCTGACCACCTACCCGAAGGCGCACGGCAGCGGCGCCCTGGTCGAGAGCACCGTTGCCGGCTGCGCCGCCGACAGCAAGCTCTTCTCCGGCGATGTCATCAACCAGATCAACGGGAAGGCGATCGCCTCGCAGGCGGACGCGGCAAAGGTGTTGGACCACCAGAAGCCCGGCGCGTTGGTCGACTTCACCGTGACCGCGGCCGGCAAGACCCAGGACGTCAAGCTCACCCGGGCAGTCTGCGGGGGCTCGAAGGTCCCGCT
>JANXVR010000168.1 GCA_025351565.1 Actinomycetes bacterium | reverse complement strand
TGGGAGCTCGCGCCCCCACATCGGTGTTGAAGACCGAGGGGCCCACCAGGAACCCTGACACCTCCGCGGGGCAGCCTAGCCTGTCGCCGTCTATCCGAGGCCGGCAGGTTCATGCTGGGCGAGGGCCTGCGCTTCGTAGGCATCCATGATCTTGTCGACTTCCTGCGCGACATCCTCGGGAAGGGGTTCAGGTTCGTGATCGGCCAGGAGCTGCTTGGCTCGCTCGGTAGCCATCTGCGGGGGCTGGGGCCGGCCCTGGGTTTCCCAGTCGTCCCAGTTCCGCCGGTCCATGCTGGTCTGACGCACGAACTCACGCATGTGCGCGAGCGTGTGGTCCTGATCCAGGAAGTGTCCACCGGGTCCCACCTCGTTCACCGTCTCCTGCGCGAACGCCTCGTCGTTCCAGCTGGTGCCCTCGGCCATGGTGCAGAGCGACTCGAACAGCTCGGCGTCCAGGACCAGCTCGGCGTGGGAGTACACGCTGTCTTCGACCAGGGAGCCCGCGCCGTTGAGGAAATGGCCCGGGTTCAGCGCCGCAGCCATGCCGGAGAGTCCCGACTGCGCGCCCGCCTGCCAGTCCGGGTACTTCGCGCCGGGGGAGAAGATCCACGTGGAGAACGGCACGCCGTAGCGCTTCGCGATCTGGGTGGTGGCGAGCGAAGAGTAGACCTCGAACGCGGCCCATGCCGGGTTCATGACCCCGAAGTTCATGTCGATGGTGCTGGCGTAGCTGATGTACATGCTCTTCGCGCCCGGGACCAAGGTCTGCAGGATGGTCCAGCCAGAGAGGATCTCGGTGTTGGCCATCGTGACGAGCCCGGCTATGGAGAGCGGGCTGGATGCGCCCGCCAGGGGCATCGAACAGATCCCCATCGGGATGCCGGCCTCCGCGAACAGCTGCATAGCTTCGATCGGACCGTCGTCCCAGTGCAGCGGGCTGATCGAACACTGGAAGTTCGAGATGAACGGCCGTGCCTTCAGCGCTTCGGAACTCCCGGCGATGGCCTGGGCCATCTCGATGATCCCCCTCGCGTTGAACGGGTCGATGGCGGTCATCTGCTGGATGTGCTTGGTCGTGTTGTTCCACTGGGCGTGGATCTCGTGCATCGGCCGGACCGGTACGGGCTTGTCGTTCGCGCTCACCGATTGCCAGATGAATCCAACCTGGGGGAGCGCGTCGGCAAGCTTCGTGACTTCGGAGAGATCGGCCTTGTTCGAGTAGCGCTTCTTCCCGGTCTCCAGATCGACGATCTCGGCGGGACAGCCGTCGGTGGACAGGAAGCCGCGGGTGCCGTCCAGAACCAGGTCGAGTTTCGGGTCACGAGCGTAGAAGGTGAACTCGCGCGGCACCATGGCCACCTTCTCCTCCACGAACGCCGGGTCGAACCGGATGCGCTTGTTCTCGAAGTCGACGTTCTGGTCGTTCTCGGCCATGACCTTCAGCAGGCGCTCGTTGGATGTTGTAACCCCTACCGTTTCAAGGGTTTCGAGCGAATGCCGGTGGACCGCTTCCACGTCCTCGGCCTTGATCACGTTGTACCCCTGGCCCCACGGCAGCGACCTGATGGATCGTTCGGTCATGGTGTGTCCTCCGAAGTCTGACTGGTCGTTCAAGGTAGGCGATTGGGCTTCTGAGATGCAAGTTGAACGGTTCGGGCGCCTGTCGAAGGTAGGCTTTCCTTCGACCCCATGGAAGCCGCGTTCTTCGATCTGGACAAGACCGTCATCTCGCGCAGCAGCACGTTGGCGCTGGGGCGCCCGCTGTACCGCGCCGGGATGGTCAGTCGCGGCCAACTCCTCCGAGGGGCCTATGCGCAGCTGGTCTACCTACTGGTGGGGGCCGACGAGGAGAAGATGGCCCGCCTGAAGGAGGGCATGCTCAGCCTCACGAAAGGCTGGCACCGCGGCGAGCTGGAGCGGCTGGTTGGCGCAGTGCTGCTTGAGGTGATCGACCCCTTCGTCTATCAGGAGGCGCTCGACCTGATGGAGCTGCACAAGAGCGAGGGCCGGCGCATCTACATCGTGTCCTCCTCGCCTCAGGAGATCGTGCGGCCGCTCGCCCGGCATTTCGGCGTGAGCGGCGTGATCGCGACCAGGGCGGCGGTCGGGCCCGACGACCGCTACACGGGCGAGCTCGAGTTCTACTCCTACGGGTTGCACAAGGCCGATGCCATGCGGACGCTGGCCGAACGGGGCGGGATCGACCTGGAGCGGTCCTACGCCTACAGCGACTCCATCACGGACCTGCCGATGCTCGAGGCCGTCGGGAACCCGGTCGCGGTCAACCCCGACAAGGATCTCCGACGCGAGGCAGAGGAACGCGGCTGGCAGATCCGAGACTTCCGTCGCCCCGTTCGGCTGCGCTCGCGGTTCGCCGGCGCGATGCCTCCGCCGCGAGCCACGGGGGTGGCTGCCGCCTTCGGCGCGGTCGCGGTTGGGGCGCTGCTGGTGTGGGTGGCGCTCCGTTCGCGCGGTCGCCACGAAGTGCTGATCTGAGCCGCGCGGCGTCTCATGGGAAACCGATTGCGCGTTCTGACCAGCGGGTGTACCGTCGAACGTGGCTGCCGCAAGGTGGTCGCGGGGGAGCAGAACCCACGCGCGAGTCATGCCGCGGGAGGCATGCTCAGGACCCGGGGGCCCCAGGGCCGCCGGCTCCCGAGCAAGTGCAGACGATGCGCTTGATACCTGCTCCTCCGCACTATGCCTTGCCGGCGGGACGCAGGTACTCGAAGTGATGTCCGTCCGGGATGATGAACCGCCCACCCCAGATGAATCCCTGCCGCTCCATCGCCTTGACCAGCACGGGTGATTGTGTCGGGATCGCGCCGTACGGGTTCTCGGCCGCATTGATGTCGACCGCGGCTCCCCACGCGTGATGGCTGATGGAGGCGCTCGGGTCGTTGAGCAGGAACTTCGCCACGAAGCAGCCCTCGTAGTCGTGGACGGCCGAACTCTGGCCCTGGCTCACCAGTTGGCGCATCGCGGTTTTGAGCGGGGGGATAAGGCGCCGGTTGCAGGTGACCCTGCCCAGGATGGGAACCGTCGTGGTCACGATGTTGGCACCGACCCATTTGGGATCGATCTCGAGGAACCCGGGTCGCCCGACGCTGGGCCGTCCCGCCCATTCGCCGAACCGCTGCTTGATGTTCTCCTGCGGAAGCACCAGGTCGGCCGACCGCAGGTAGGTCGTTTCCCCCGGGGCACGGATCTGGATCACCGGGTACTGCAGGCCTGCGGGAAGCAGGGGCAGGAGTTCGGCGCGCAGCTGGTCATCGGTGGGTGCGGACCCCTTCGCCGCGCGCATGATGAGATACCGCGCGTGGGTCACCCCGATGGCGCGGGCCGTGGGGGCATCCACCACTAGCTCCTGCGCGCCGACCAGGACGTCGGGCAGGACGGCCACGACCTTCACCGTGCCCCCGGCGAACGTGAGGCTGCCGCCGACACCCAGCCGCCGAAGAGTGGCCGACGTTTCGCTGAGGATGCCTTCGTTCGGTCCCAGCGCCGCGACCGTCTTCCGATAGGGCTGGGGGAGGAAGCTCGCGAACCTTGCCGGTTCGATCCCGGCGGCATCGATCGGGATGGCGTAGGGAGCGGGTGCGTCGACGGCCGTGCCGGTCGCATCCGCCGAGCGGTTCATCCACACGTTGTCCTGCCGGACCGAGGTGACCCTGTCGATCTGTGGCAGCGCGGCGGCCCTGGCCGCGAAGCCCTTGGGGAGTCCCTGGGGGATCCACACGAGGTAGGCATCGGGCGTGACCGCCTTGGCTGGCCCGATCGTGGGGTGGGATGAGGGTGTCGGGGAGGCCGACGGTTGCGGCGCACCGCCGCCACCACCACCACCGTCGATCGCGACGACCGCCAGACCAACCACCAGGGTGAGCCCAGCAGCGATCGCGCCATTGACGAGCGCTCGACGTCGGGCGGGATCCACCCGCGGAGTCTATGGCCCCCAGCCGATCGCCGCGGGGTGTTCGAGGAGGTCGGCCAACCGCCCTGCACGCTCGGCGGCTTCCTGCGGCCGCCCGAGCCCGACCTCGCGCGCTATGGCAGCGAGCTCACGCTCAACGCGAGGGCCGAGCGCGCCCGGGCGCCCATGCACCAGCGGGTCCAGGCGCCCGACGGCCCCCTCGAGCCGGGCCATGGCGGTCGCCAGTGGGTTCCGGCGTTCGCGGTAGGTGTCGAGTGAGATGACCTGTGCCATGACGCCAACCTAGACCAGGGGTCCGACACGCTAACGCTCGTTGCGTAAGACCGCCCCGGCGGCCAAGCTGACGCCATGCGTCCCTTCCGCCGAGGTCTGCTCTGCTTCGCGGCAGCCGTCGTGGTGGGGAGTCCAGCGGCCACGGCATGGACCTCGACAACCTCCACGATGAGGGCCC
>JANXVR010000162.1 GCA_025351565.1 Actinomycetes bacterium | reverse complement strand
CGTTCGGGATCGGGCTCTACGCGGCGGGCCGAGTGAGCGGCGAGTTCCCGCTCGCATGGGTGGTGATCCCGGCGCGGGTGCTCGGCGTCGCCTTCCTCGTCGTGCCGCTGGCCGCGACGCGCCGTCTGAGGATCACGCGCGGCACCGTGCCGCTCGTCGTCGCGGCCGGCCTGCTCGAGGTCGTCGGGTTCGTGTCGTTCGTGCTGGGCGCGCGCCACGGGATCGCGATCACCTCTGTGCTCGGTTCGCAGTTCGCTGCGCTGTCGGCGTTCGGCGCGTTCGTGCTGTTCGGCGAGCGGCTGCATCGGGTCCAGATCGCCGGGATCGCCGCGATCCTGGTGGGCGTGTCGTCACTGGCCCTGCTGCGCGCGTGATTTTCGGTCCCGGTGCCCGTTCAACGGGCGTTTGCGAGCTTCGCGGAAGTTCACCGCTCTACCACCTTGCGCACCTGAGTCGGCGCACCGGGCAACCCACCCACCGCCGACGCGTACTCCGGCACGCCGACGCACGTGAAGAGCAGCCCATCTAACGGTTCGCCCAGCAGCGCGGGCACCTCGCTGTCGAGGAACGTCATCCCGGAGGCACTCGCGCCGAGGGCATAGGCGAGTAGGTGCAGCCTGCCCTCGACCAAGCCGGCAGCGAGGTGCGCCTCGCGGTACTCGCGGTCGTCGAGCGCGGCGACGTCGGCCGCAGCGACCACGACGAAGGCCGCATCGCGAGCGAGTCCCTGGTCCAGGCACACGCGGTAGAGCTCGTCCCGCATCGCGCCCGCTTGCACCGGGGCCGAAAGGTCCGGCCAGCGGTAGACGCCGGGCACCAGCCCATCGATGTCGTGCACCACGATGAAGTGGGGGATATCGATGCCGCGCATGGCCGCCAACATGCAGGTGCGCAGCAGGCTGTCCGAAAGACCTCGGGTGGGGTCCATCCGGCGCTGCGACCCGCGCGTAAGCAGGACGGTCTCCATGGGGTCGGCCGAGTCGGCGGGCACATCGACCGGGGCGCCGCGTTCCCACGGAAGCCCGAGCTTCTCGTGTTCGCCCGCTCGCTGCGCGGTCGTGACGAGCGGGAACTCAACCGGTGCCGCATCGACCTCCCCCGCGGCGGACGGGCCAATGGCCTCGAGCGAGGGTGCGCCATCGCCGAGCGCGACGACGGCCACGGGCCACTCGTGCACCCCGTCCGCCCCGACGAGCCCGGTGACCGCCGCGTCGGGGAAGCGGGTGAAGAGCTTCGCGGTGAGTCCTGCGGAGTCGGCCGCGGCGAGGGTTTGGGCGAGCATGGTGCCGGCATCCCAATAGACATGCCGGTAGCCACGCTCGCGATACTTCCACCCGGTTCGCCACGGCACGCCGGTCACGACGATGGCGGGCGCCTCTCCGAGCGGCGGCGGCCCGACCTGCACCAGGGCGTGATCCTGCGGGTGATACCAATGCACGCCCGCGGGAAGCGACCCCCCGCTGGGCACCGCGACATACAGCTCGAGCGGGAACCGGCCGCCCGCGGACCCTGCGGCGCGGAACAGCCACGTTCCGTAGGACAGCTCCATCGTTCGAACCACTCCTGCGGACAGGTGCAGTAGGCGGGAGAGCTGCGGCAGATCGGGTTCGGCGCGGGGCACGTTCGCGGTACCCGCGAGCACGGCAACGGCCGGGGCCGACGTCGACAACAGGTCGCGGGGGAGTGGCACCCGTGGGAGCGACTCCTGGTATCGCTTGTAGAACCACGGGAGCCGATCCAGGTCACTGATCTCCAGGTCCTGCACCAGCCGGGGATCGTCGAGTGGCTCGTCCCAGTCACGCCCGGGCTCGTAGGACGTGAGCCGGTGCAGCGTCTGCGTCGCGGTCTCCACGGCCCCTCCTCCGATCACCACTGCCGCCTCTTCATCGCCGGCAGCCTAGCGCTCACGAGCCACGCTCCTGGTTCCTCCAGCCCGTGCGCCACTCCACGCTGACGACCACGTTCGCGCCGAGCTCGAACGGGTCATCGGGTTCCGGATGCGACCCGATGTAAAGCCCGGGTATGACGTCGACGACATCAGTGAAAGTCATCGCCCCTCCATCTCTCGAGTAGGTACCGACCACAACATCCTTCCTCTATCGGCACGCCCCACCGGAAACGGCTACGAGCGTGGCCGAGGAATCCCCGGAGGCTCTATGAGTAGGTCTGCTCGGAGACCTCCTGGTGCTTGAGCACCGCGGCGAGATCCTTGCCTTGGCCGAGCACCTTGTCGGCTTCGTGGGGCTTTCGCACCACCTGTTCGGGCGTGTGGCGTCTGCCCTTCATGAGCCATCTCCCGCCCCTTCGGGGCGGCCGTGACTCTCATATCAGGTGGACCGGTTTAGGGGAGGCAGACCACTTCCACCTTCGCTCAACGCGGCGGGTCTATGCTCGAGGTTCTGAGAAATGTCAGAAGGGGATGAGAGGATTCGCCGATGAGTGAGGATCCGCGTTTCGATCTGGGCCTGTACGCGCTGCCTGAGGCGGCGCGGCTTGCGTGTGTCCCGGCGCAGACCGTTCGAAATTGGGTGCACGGCTACTCCTATCAAGCAGAGGGGAAACGCGTTCGGGCTCAGCAGCTGATCGCGCCCACGGCTGGAGCGTCTGCCCTGTCGTTCGTCAATCTGATGGAAGTCGTCGCGCTGGCGGGGTTCCGAGGATCCGGTGTCTCTATGCAACGCGTTCGCGCGGCCGTTGCCTTCGTTGAACAGCAGCTGGAGATCGACCACGCGCTCGCGAGTTACCGGATGTTGACCGACGGCGTGGACCTGTTTTGGGAGTTCCAAGAGCGCCACCACGACAAGGCGCTTGTGAATGCCAGCCGAGGTGGTCAGCGCGTCTTCCCCGAGGCGGTCATGCGATACCTGCGTGAGGTCGAGTGGGGGCAGGACGAAGTTGCGGTTCGTTGGTGGCCTGGAGCCAAAGTTGCGGGGGAAGGGACCGTCGTTGTGGATCCGAGCCGCGCGTTCGGGGCACCCGTCATCGCTCACACCGGCATCCGTATCGAGGACGTGTTCTCTCGGTTCTATGCAGGTGAGCCGATGGCTGTTCTCGCCGACGACTATGGGGTAAGCGTTGGCCAGATCGAGGCGGCAGTTCAAGTCGAGTCCCGGATCCTCGCTGCCTGAGATCTTCTGCGACAGGAGTCTTGGCAGGAAGATCGTCCCGGACCGACTGCGTGAGGCCTACGAAGGAACGGTCATCGCGCACGATGATCGATTCCCCCAAGACTCGGACGACCAGATGTGGCTCGCCGAGGCTGGCGCTCGCAGCTGGATCGTCCTGACCAAGGACGAGAAGATCCGCTACCACCCCGGAGAGCGTGAGGTCTTGCTCGCTGCCGAGGTGCCCGTGTTCTGTCTACATCCCTCCAGCGGGATGACCGGGGAGCAGATGGCGGCGGCATTTGTCACGGCCCTTCCTAAGATCATTCGGATCGCTGATAGCGAGAACGGTGGCTACATGCGCGGCGTCAATCGCAAGGGCGAGATCAGGAGGTTGTATCCGTGAGGGCGTCGGCCATCCCTACTGCATCTGGCGCGGGTCTTGCACAGGACAAGAGCGAGTAGATGACGCGTTCGAAGGTGTTGCCTTCCGGCGGGGAGTGACGCACCATGTGCGGAACGAGAGGAAGGAGGTGGTCCAGCTTGCATGAACAGCCCGAGACCCTCGAGGTGACTGGCTGCTGAGCCATCCCTCACGGACGTGGGGCAGCTACCTTCGTCCGCTTTGCCGGGAGACCGGCAGAATCCAAACCAGCTCACCGACCTCACAGATGCCGGCTGGTCTACCGGCCAAAGCCTTCGTCAGAGGCGGGAATGCCTGTGAGGGGATAGCAACCGAACAGGCTGGGCCACCGCGGCCCAGCCTGTTCGCGTTCATCTGCGTTCTGAAGTTCGTATAGTGATATACCTCGGATATGGGGTGTTAGACACTAAGATAGTCGCATGAACGATGATGCTGGGAGGCGACGGTCGCGGGAGGAAGTCGTCTCGGACCTCACGGAGGCAGGACTCGACTTCTTCACCACAGGCGACCTAATCACGCGGCTTGGGCTCTCAGAGACCCAGGCCAGGAAGATCCTCGAGCGTCTGGTCGGTGCCAATCAGGCCCGTCGTCTCCAGCGGGGGCTCTACGCGCTGGTCCACCCGGCCGACTGGAACAGACCAGCCGCAGGGTATGCCCCCAACTGGTATCTGACCGCCGCGCGGCTGATCGCGCCGAACACCTACTTCATCGCCTACTACTCGGCGATGGAGATCCACGCCATGCTGCAGCACCCGCTGCGCACGGTGTTCGTTGCCACGCCCGTCCAGAAGAAGCAGGTCGTCCTGGACCCCATGCGGGTTCGCTTCGTGACGCTTCGTCCATCACGGTTCTTCGGCTTCGAGGAGAAGGAGGTGGAACCGGGTCGAAGCGTGTTCGTGGCCACGCTTGAGCGGACGTTCGTGGATTGCGCCATGCGTCCCGCGCTGTGCGGAGGTCTAGAAGAGATCATGGCCGGCTATCGACGGCGTTTGCATGACCTGGATGCCACCAAACTTCTGAGCGTCCTCAGCCGCCTGGCAGAGCCGACGGTCACCAAACGGGTCGGGTTCCTCCTCGAGCAGGCCGGCCTGGATGAACCGACCTTGCTCAACGACATCGAGCGGGTGGCCGGCCGTCTGGGACGATATGTCCCGCTCGTTCCTGGGGCGATGAAGACGGCGGGTGCCTGGCGCGACAAACGCTGGGAGCTCGAGATCAACGTGCCTCGTGAGCAGCTGCAACGGATCGTCTCGTCGTGATCTCGGACGCGGAGAAGCGCCGACGGGCACGCGATCTTGGGGTTCAAGAAGTTGCGATCGAGCGGGACTTCGTGCTCGCGTGTCTCCTAGCAGCAGCCGCACAGACCCCGCACGAGTTCGTGTTCCGCGGAGGTACGGCTTTGGCCCGCGTGTACTGGCCAGATCACCGCTTGTCCGAAGATCTAGATTTCATCTGCGCCGGAAAGCAGGCAGATCTGGGTGCGTGGATCGACGAACTTGCCGGGCGCGCGGGGGAGATCGGGCGTGTCGCGTTGGAACCGGTGTACGGCCCGCCGAAGCAAGCGATGTCGCGTTCGTCCGTCAGGTGGGGATCGAATCAGATCAACGTCGACGTCAACCTGTTCGAGAAGACCAATCTTCCGGTCGAACGCCGCCCTCTGCTGCTTCCGTATGAAGCGTTCCGTGACCAACCGCTGACGATCCCTACGGTCGACCTCCGCGAGATCCTGGGCAATAAATGGTTCATGTTGGAAGACCGGAGCGAACCACGAGATCTCTACTACGTCTGGTGCGCAGTGGTGCAGCGCAGCGTGCCGTTCGAGGATCTGGCCGTGGGATACCGAGCGAAGTACGGGCACCTCCCGCATCGGCAGTTCTTGAGTACCGCGAAGAAGCGCCTGAGTGACGCCTGGGTTCAGCGCTTGGAACACCAGATCCGCGATCTGCCCGACCTTAACCACGTCGTCCGCGAGGTGT
>JANXVR010000140.1 GCA_025351565.1 Actinomycetes bacterium | reverse complement strand
GCGGAGGCGCGGCTGGGTTCGCTCACCCTCCTGGGGTGCTTCCATCCGAGCCAGCAGAACACCTTCACGGGCAAGTTGACCGAACCGATGCTCGACGCGGTGCTCAGCCGAGCGGCGGACCTGGCGAGCCGGACGAGCTAGCCCCGTCGTCGGGCCCGGAGCCGCGGTGGCCCGCCGCCCACACGTGGAGCCTCCGCATGACAGGGATCCGATCGAACTCCAGGATGACGAACACCAGGCACGACGTGAGAGCGCCAAGGACGTAGAGACCGAGTCCGGACATCAGGCCCACCGCGGCCACCGTCCAGATCGCGGCCGCCGTGGTGAGGCCGTGCGCGGGTCCCATGTCGCCCCGCCACATGATGCCGATCCCAAGGAACCCGATCCCCGCCGCCACGCCGGACAAGATCTGCCCTCCCGTGTTCGGGAAGATCTCCGCCGCGAAGGTTCCGAAGGCCGCCGCCGCCATCGCCACCAGTGCGAACGTTCGTTCTCCGGCCGACTTGCCCCGAGCCTCTCGCTCCAACCCGATGATGAACCCGAACAGCGCCGCCACGGCGATGCGGGCGAACAGTGACAGCTGGGGCACGACGTCGTGCAGCATGGCTTCTTTCGTCTCCTCGCTCGGTGAACCCGGCCCGACCCTAACGCGATTCGCCCGTATCCTGACGCACATGGGCAGACACGGCATGTTCTCGGTGCGCCCCGAGCAGGAGAAGCGCGAGATCAAGCCGCAGACCGTGCGCAGGGTCGTCTCGACGTTCCGTCCCTATCGGGCGAAGGTCACCGTCGTCGCCGTCGCTATCGTCATCACGTCTGGCCTCGGCGTCGTCAATCCGCTCCTGATCGTCAAGGTCTTCGACAACGCGCTGTTCGCGCCGAACGGCAACTGCGGAGGGGCTAGGCCCTCGTGTCCCAACCTGCCGCTCCTGTACCGCTACGCCGCCTTGATGATCGCGATCCCGATCATCACCAGCATCATCGGGATCGGCCAAACCTACCTGGCGAACCTCGTGGGTCTGCGTGTCATGCAGGATCTTCGCAACTCGCTTTACCGCCATCTTCAGTTCATGCCGCTGCGGTTCTTCACCACGACCCGCACCGGGGAGATCCAGTCGCGCCTGGCCAACGACGTCGGCGGCGTGCAGAGCGTCGTCACCGACACCGCCTCCAGCGTGCTCTCCAACATCGTCGTGATCATCTCGACCCTGGCCGCGATGCTCATCCTGTCGGTGCCCTTGACGCTGCTCTCACTGTGCCTGACGCCGCTGTTCCTCTGGCTCACTGTCCGCGTTGGGAAGGCCCGGAGGCTGGTCGCGGGTCTCACGCAGGTCACGATGGCCGACATGTCGGCCATCACGGAGGAAACGCTGAGCGTCTCGGGCATCCTGCTCTCGAAATCCTATGGGCGCCAGCGGCATGAGATCGGACGATTCGAAGAGGAGAACGCACGGCTGACCGGCCTGCAGATCCGCCAGACGATGATCGGCCGGTCCTTCTTCGCCGTCGTCAGCACGTTCTTCTCGATCACACCGGCGCTGGTGTACCTGGTTGCAGGCTGGGTGAACAACCGCCACCCGGGCATGATCCAGTCGGGCATCCTCGTGGGGTTCACCACGCTCCAGTCCCGGCTCTTCTTCCCGATCGGCTCCATGCTCCAGGTCTCGACCGACGTGCAAGCGTCCTTGGCGCTGTTCGACCGGGTGTTCGAGTATCTGGACCTGGATCCGGAGATCGAGGACAAGCCGGATGCGCTGGTGCTGACCCCCGAGAATGTTCGCGGCGACGTGGTCTTGGACCACGTCCGGTTCCACTACGAGGCTCCCGTCACCCCCGACGATGCGGTAGACGACGAGGATTGGGTGGTCGAGAGCCGGCCCGGCGACGACGACGAAGCGCAGCAACTCCGGAAGTGGACGCTTGACGATGTGAGCCTCCACATCGAGCCCGGCCAACTCGCGGCGCTGGTCGGCCCCAGCGGTGCCGGCAAGACGACCATCACCTACCTTGTACCGCGGCTCTACGACGTCCAAGAGGGGGCCGTGCGCATCGACGGCCACGACGTTCGTGATGTGACGCTGGAATCGATCGGGGACGTGATCGGTGTCGTAACCCAGGAGACCTATCTGTTCCACACGACGATCCGGCGCAACCTCCTCTACGGCAAGCCTGATGCCAGTCAGGAGGAGCTGGAGGCCGCGGCGCGATCGGCCAACATCCACGACAGGATCGCCGAGCTGCCCGAGGGATACGACACCATCGTGGGGGAGCGGGGCTACAAGCTCTCGGGCGGGGAGAAGCAGCGCCTGGCCATAGCCCGGGTGATCCTCAAGGATCCGCGCATCCTCATCCTGGACGAGGCGACGTCCTCGCTCGACACCACGTCGGAGCGGCTGGTCCAGGCGGCGCTCGAACCGCTCATGCAGGGGCGAACCACCATCGCTATCGCCCACCGGCTCTCGACGATCCTGGCAGCCGACGTGATCTTCGTAGTGGATGCAGGACGGATCACCGAACGAGGAACCCACGACGAACTGCTTGCCCGGGGCGGGACCTACGCCCGGTTGTACGAACAGCAGTTCTCGAAGGAACAGCTGCCTTAGAGCTGCTTGCTGTATGCCAGGAGCACGAAGCCGTCGGGCATGATCTCGTCCTCTTGCCGTTCGTAGCCCAGGCGTTCGTACATCGCTTTCGCGGCGGCCATCCGCTCGGTCGTGTTGAGGGTCAGTTCGGTCCTGCCGGCTTCACGGGCACGAGCCTCACACACGGCCATGAGCGCCTTGGCAGCCCCCCGGCCACGCGCGTCCGGGTGGACGCCGAGCATCCGGATGTGTGCCTGATGGGATCCGAGCGGCCCGTCGTCCAGACTCGTTCGTCCGTCCAGCTCCAGCGTGGCACTGCCGACGATCCGATCATCGTCGATGACGACCAAGATCTCCGTGCGTTCGGCACGAGACGCGATGTCGGCGATGGTGACGAGGTAGTCGGTCCATGTGGTCCCCTCGAGGAACTCTCGGTAGGCGGCGGCAGTAACCTCGCCGGCCACCGTGTACTCATCTGGGTGCGCGATGCGAACCGATATCGTCATGCCGCACACACTATACGGTCAAGGTCATTGACCATCGCCCCATCGGGGGGTCAAGATTGTGACATGACCGAACCGGATCTCGGGCGGATGCTCCTGGAGGCGCATCGCGCGCTCGCGTCCGCACTGGCCGAAGGCTTGGAGGAGCGCGGGTTGTCCGATGTCCGCGCCGGGCACGCGGCCGTGTTCCTCCACATCGATCGCCGCAGTGGCACGCGCCTCACCGAACTGGCGCGCCGCGCGCGGATCTCCAAGCAGGGGATGATGCTCGTGGTCGACGAACTCGAAACCCGTGGGTATGTCCGCAGGGCGTCCGATCCCACCGACGCACGCGCCAAGGTGGTGAAGCTCACGGCGAAAGGCAGGTCCGTGGCCACCGAATGCCGCCGGGCCGTGCAGGCGCTGGAGACGCGGACAAGACGGGCGCTGGGCGAACGCCGCTATGACGGCCTCCGCGACGCGTTGGCCGACCTGGTCGGGGACGACCCCGAGTAGCGTGCGAACCTGGCAGGATGAACGGATGCCGGAAGAGGCGACGGGCAAGACCGGGGTTCCCTCCGAGACGCGGAACAAGCCCGAACGTCCCAGAGACAGCTTGGGCCGTCCGCTGCCGTGGGGTGCACCGGATCAGCTCTCGATGCCCGACTTCGACGCCCTCTCCCTGGAGGAAAACGACGAGCTTGCCCGCGCCTACGCCCGGGAGGGCGAGTGGTTCCCGGCCCACGAGGCCTGGGAGACGGCCTGGAAGCGCTCCAAGGGCAGCGGCGACGAGGAGCTGTTCAAGGGTCTTGCGCAGATGGGGGCGGGGTATGTGCACCTGCTTCGTGGGAACGCGCACGGTGCCGTGACCCTGCTTGCCAGGGCGCTCCGCCGGGTGTCTTCCTTCCCGCCGGGTCGCCGGGGCATCGACATCCCGGAGCTCGCGGCCCGCCTCGAGGTGGACATCTCCCGCATAGAGGCGGGGAGCCTGATCCCGGGTCCGGACGCAGTGCTGGCGCCCCTCAACGTGTAATGTTGGCGCGCAGGGGATCGTGTGCCGGCGAGGTTGGTCGGCGCCCCGTAGCCCCCGATGGCAGGGAGCCGAGATGAGTCAAATCGCCAGCGAGATCACGTGGAAGGGCCGGACCGGGCCGTTCACGTTGCAGATCGCGCCGGGCGTCTTCAGCCCCACCTACACCAGCCGGACGCTCGCCGACGTCCTTGAGATCGGCCCCGAGGACACCGTTATCGACGTGGGCTGCGGGAGCGGTGTTCTTGCGTTCGTGGCTGCGCGTCTCGGCGCCAAGAAGGTGTACGGATGTGATCTTTCCGAGGCCGCCGTCCAGGCGGCCCGACGCAACGCCCAGATGTTGGGCCTGTCCGACATCTGCGAGTTCCGCACAGGCGATCTCCTGGATCCGGTTCGCGATGTCAGGGCCACGGTCCTCATCGGCGACGTGAGCGGGATCCCCGATGAACTCGCCGCAGTCTCTGGATGGTTCGAGAAGGTGCCGTCCGGTGGTCCGACCGGCGCTGAACTCCCGCGGAAGATGCTTGAGACCATCGGCGACACCCTGGTGCCGGGCGGCCGACTCTACCTTCCCACCGGGACCATCCAGGATGAGAACGCCATCCTGGCCGCGGCCCGGAAGATCTTCGGTTCGAACATGACCGCCATCGTGGAGCGGGAGTTCCCGCTCCCGGATCTGGTGGGCAAGTCCGTTGCCGCAGCGCGGATGATGAAAGAGGGCTTGGTCAATCTCCACAAACGGGGAAGCCGGTTCCTCTGGCGCCTGCAGATCTGGCGCTGCGTTCGCGCCGACTGATGGCTCAGCCGGCCGGACGCAGGGCCGCGACGGTCGCCACCCGGTAGCCTGCCTCGCGCAACGCGTCCGCCCCTCCACGATCGAGCGCCAGGATGATGATCTCCACGGTCACGCCCTGTTCCTCCAGGATCTTGGCGGCCCGCAGCACCTGCCCCCCCGTGGTGACGACATCTTCCAGGAGCGCGACTCGGGCTCCGCGAGGCGCATAGCCCTCGACCTGCGCCTTCGTGCCGTACTCCTTCGCCTGCTTGCGAACGATCGCGGTAGGAAGTCCGGCTTCCAGCGACACGGCCGCGACCAACAGCATGGCCGCGCCTTCCGGTGAGGCCAGATGGTCCACGCCCTCCGGGATCAGGGCGGCGACCTCCTTGGCAACGTCGCGAAGCAGATCGGGCCGGGTCAGGAACAGGAACTTGTCGAAATACACGGTGGACGTCGCGCCCGAACTCAACACGAACTCACCGTGCTGCTCGGACACCTCGATCATCCGCTGGACCAGTTCCTGGTTCATGGCCAGGTAGCATAAGGTTTCGATGGGTTGGTACTCCGCAGTAGGTCGCCGCGCCTTCTTCGCCCTGTCCCCGGAAGCATCCCATCGCGTGGCCGGGCGGATGCTGTCTCTGCCACTGCCCTGGGTCCGGATCGGCGGTGCGTCCACGGACCCCTCGCTCGCCGTGACGCTCGCCGGCATCCCCTTGCGCAACCCCGTCGGTCTGGCCGCGGGGTTCGACAAGACGGGAGCGCACGTGGACGCGCTTGGTGCACTGGGATTCGGCTACGTCGTTGTGGGGACGTTCACGCGGGAGCCTCGCAAGGGGAACCCGTCCCCGCGCATCGCCCGGTTCCCAAGGCAGCGCTCCATGGTCAACTCGATGGGTCTGCCCAATCCCGGCGCCGAGGCCTCCGCGACCACGCTGGGCGCCCGCACCGCCCCCGCCCCCGTGTTCGTGAGTATCGCCGACGAACCCCGGGATGCGGCGGTTGCCACGCTCGAGCTCCTCTCGCCCCACGCCGCCGCCATCGAACTGAACGCGAGTTGTCCGAACGTGGAGTGGGGCCGCGACGGAGGTGATGAAGCGCACCTGGCAGAACTCGTGAAGGCGCTGGCCGACCGAACCGACCGCCCCCTGTTCGTGAAGCTCCCGCCGTTCCTGACGGACGCGGCGCGCGACGGGGTTCTCGCCCTTGCGCGGGTGGCCCAGGACGCGGGTGCCGCCGGGATCACGTGCTCGAATACCCACCCGGTGGCGACCGAGCGCCTAGCCTCCGGTAAAGGCGGCCTGTCCGGCCGCGCGCTATGGCCACACACCCCGAAGATCGTGGCGGCGGTGGCGCAGGCAACGGGCGGAGCATTCCCGGTGAACGCGTGCGGAGGCATCTTCACTCCCGGGGACGTCAGAGCGTGTCTGGATGCGGGGGCCACGACGGTGCAGGTCTATACCTCGTTCATCTATGACGGGCCCGGCATCGTGGGCATGCTGACGCGCGGGATCGTGGCCCACTCCTAAGCCCCGGTTGTCGCGGGGCTGATTCCAGTTCAAGATGTGGCGCATCCACCGATGGGGAGCGTGTGATTGGCTGAACCTGCAGCGCAGATGATGGATGCCGCAGGGCCGGCGACAGGCATCGCCGTCCGGCTGGAAGGCGTGGTCAAGCGCTTCGGGGACTTCACCGCCGTGGCGGGGATCGATCTGGACGTTCGCGAGGGCGAGTTCTTCTCCATGCTCGGTCCGTCCGGCTCGGGCAAGACCACGTGCCTGCGGATGATCGCCGGGTTCGAGCAGCCGACCGAAGGCCGGATCCTTCTCCAAGGGGTCGACGTATCCCGGCTGGCTCCGTACCAGCGCGACGTCAACACCGTCTTCCAGGACTACGCCCTGTTCCCGCACATGAGCGTGATGGAGAACGTCGAGTACGGCCTGCGCGTGAAGAAGGTGCCGCGGGGCGAACGGCGCGAGCGAGCCGCTGGCGCCCTGGAGATGGTGCAGCTCACGCAGTTCGGTCATCGCAAGCCGGGCGAGCTCTCCGGCGGTCAGCGCCAGCGTGTGGCGCTGGCCCGGGCCCTGGTGAACCGCCCGCGGGTCCTCCTGCTGGACGAGCCCCTGGGCGCCCTGGACCTGAAGCTCCGCCAGGCCATGCAGATCGAACTCAAGGAGATCCAGCAGCAGGTGGGGCTCACCTTCATCTACGTCACCCACGACCAGGAGGAGGCCCTCACGATGAGCGACCGCCTGGCCGTGTTCAGTCACGGGAAGATCGAGCAGGTGGGCACGCCCGCCGCGGTGTACGAGGAGCCAGCGACCGGGTTCGTGGCTGGGTTCGTGGGCGTATCCAACGTCTTGGAGGGGGACGCGGCCCAGGCCACCTCCGGCGAACGCCAGGCCATCACCATCCGGCCCGAGAAGATCTCCATGGTCGAACCCGGCGCAACGGTCGGCCCGGACCAGTGCTCGGCATCCGGCTTCGTCCGAGACGTCGTATACCTGGGTGCCGTGACCCGCTATATCGTGGGGCTCGAGGTGGGCTCGGAGCTCGTCGTGATGCAGCAGAATCTGGCCACCAGCTCCATGGAGGCGCTCCAGGTGAAGGGCAAGAAGGTCCTGCTGGTGTGGGATCGGAGATTCAACCGACCGGTGCAAGAACCCGCCGGGGCGGCAGAGGGGTCGATGGATCAGGAGGAGGGGCAAGCATGACGCAAGCCAAGAGGCTGCTCGCGCTGGTGGGGGTGCTCGCACTGGTGGGGGCCGCCTGCAGCAAGACCAGCAGTTCAAGCGTCGGATCCGGCGGTGGAGGGATCACCCCGGCCAGAACCTACAGCTCGATCGGGGCGCCCGAGGGGCAATTGAACCTCATCGCCTGGAACGGCTACACCGAGGACGGCTCCAACGATCCCAACTACAACTGGGTGACGCCGTTCGAGAAGCAGACCGGCTGCAAGGTGAACGTGAAGTACGCGGACACCTCCGACGAGATGGTCACGCTCATGCGGCAAGGCGGCGGTTCTCAGTACGACGGTGTGTCGGCTTCCGGCGACGCCACCAACCGTCTCATCGCGGGCGGGGACGTCGGCGCCATCGACCCGTCGCTGTTCCCGGCGCTCCAGGACGTGATCGCGCCGCTCAGCCCCACCACGGGCACGAACAACTCGCACTACGTGGTGAACGGCAGTATCTACGGCGTTCCCTACATGTACGGACCGAACTTCCTCATGTACAACACCAAGGTGGTCCAGCCGGCCCCGACCAGCTGGGACGTAACCTTCGAGCCGACCATCAACGGCCAGCCGAACCCGTATGCGGGTCACGTCACCGCCTACGGTGGTGCCATCTACATGGCCGATGCGGCGATGTACCTCAAGGCGCACGACCCGAGCCTGGGGATCACCGATCCCTACGAGCTCACGGCGACCCAGCTGGATGCGGTCGTGAACCTGCTCAAGGCGCAGAAGCCGCTCATCACGAAGTACTGGTCCGCCTATACCGACGAGATCGACGGGTTCGTCAACGGGTCGATGGACGTCGGGACCGCCTGGCCCGTTAACCTCACCTACGCGAAAGCCGATGCTCCGGTGGCCGCGGTGATCCCCAGTGAAGGGGTCACGGGATGGGCGGACACGTGGATGATCTCTGCCAACGCGCCACACCCGAACTGCATGCTCAAGTGGATGGCGTACACCCTCCAGCCGTCCGTGCAAGCGCAGGTCGGGCTCTGGTACGGCGCCGCAGGCAGCAACACGAAGTCCTGCGCGCTGATCGCTAAGGGCTACGGCAAGGGTGGAGCGGCGATCGTGAAGACGGTCGAGTACTCGTTCTGCGGGGACGCGACCTTCCTGAACTCGATATACCTGTGGAAGACGCCGACCTCCGATTGCGGGGACAGCCGAGGTCAGACCTGTATGGACTACTCGGTCTGGCAACAGAAGTGGACCGAGATCACCGGCGCATAAGCATGCCAACGAACCTCCGGGGCGCACCGCCGGCCCCGGAGGTTCCTCGTCGAGAGGGGGGGCGGTGGCCGAGGGCCAGCAAGAGGGATGGGTGACCCGCGCCTCCGCGTTACTCTACCGGCATCGACGGCTCAAGCTCGCGGCGGTCCTCGGTGCGCCCTCGCTGTGGCTCGTGATCGTCTACCTGGGCTCGCTCGCCGTCATGCTCATCTCCGCGTTCTGGCGGGTGGATGTGTTCACCGGCGATGTCGTCCGGCAGTGGGGAACACAGAACTTCGTCACGCTCTGGAGCATCCCCGTGTACCGGACCATCGCGATCCGCACCGTCGGGCTCGCGGTTGCGGTATCTCTCACGGACATCATCCTGGCGTTCCCGTTGGCGTACTACGCGGCCCGCATGGCAAGCCACCGGCGCCGGAACATCATCCTCATCGCGATCGTTGTGCCGCTGTGGGCGAACTATCTTGTCCGCGTGTTCGCCTGGAACCTCATCCTGTCGCAGGGAGGGTTCCTGACGGCGATGACCCAGAAGCTGGGGTTCCATCTGACCCTGGGGAACACGAACTGGGCCATCTGGCTCACATTTTCCTACCTCTGGCTTCCGTTCGTGCTACTGCCGATCTACGCCGCACTCGAACGGATCCCCTCGTCCTACCTGGAGGCGTCGGGTGACTTGGGCGCCAAGGGGTGGCTCACGTTCCGCCGCGTCGTGTTCCCCCTCATCGTGCCCGGGATCGTCGCGGGGACGATCTTCTCCTTCTCGCTGACCCTCGGCGACTACATCGTTCCGAGTCTTGCCGGGAACACGAAGTTCATCGGCAACGTGATCTATGACTCCTTCGGGATCGCGGGCAACGTGCCGTTCGCCGCAGCGTTCGCGCTGGTCCCCGTCGCCGTGATGGCCGGCTACTTGGTCCTCGCCAAGCGCCTCGGCGCGTTCGAGGCGCTCTAGAAGATGGAATCCCGTGGGGCGAAACTCCTCATCAGGTTCGGAGCCGTCGTGGCGATGCTATTCCTCTACGTTCCGCTGGTCATCGTCGTCCTGTACTCATTCAACAACAGCGTCGGGCAGAAGTGGCCCATCACGAACTACACGACGAAGTACTTCTCTCTGGCCTGGCAGAACAAGGATCTACGTACGGCGCTGTGGAACTCCATACAGATCGGCCTGGTCGCGACGGCGATCGCGTTGGTCCTCGGCTCCCTCGCGGCATTCGCCGTGCACCGGTTCCGGTTCTTCGGCCGGAGCGCGGTGTCCTTCCTGCTCGTCCTGCCGGTGACATTGCCGGGCATCGTCACGGCGATCGCGCTCAGTTCGACCGTGACCGCGTTCGGTGCCTCCTTCGGCCTCTTCGTGACGATGGTGGGGCACGCGACGTTCTGTATCGTCGTCGTCTACAACAACGTGCTGGCTCGGCTCCGGCGAACCCCAGGCTCTCTAGTCGAGGCATCCACGGACCTAGGGGCGGACGGGTGGACTACGTTCCGGCTCGTGACGTTCCCGGCGGTTCGCGCGGCGTTGATCGCCGGTGCCTTGCTGTCGTTCGCGCTGTCCTTCGACGAGATCATCGTGACGAACTTCCTGGTCGGGACCCAACTGACGGTGCCTGCGTTCATCTTCCGCAACATCAGGATGCCGAGGAACCGGCCCATCGTGAATGTGGTCGCGGTGGTCGCGATGATGGTGATGTTGGGTCCGGTGATCTTGGCCCAACGTCTGGCGGGAGGTACCACCGTAACTTCCGGACGGAACGATAAGGCCCCCGCCGCCTAGAGGTACTGGCCGCGCGCCCCGGGTTCTTGCGGCTGATCCTGGGGACCTCCGGGTAATCCCCGGCGCCGCAGCTCCTCGAACTGCGCCCGCGCCGCCGCCTGCTGCGCGAACATCGCCGCCTGGATCCCGTGGAAGAGTCCTTCGAGCCAGCCGACCAGCTGCGCCTGTGCGACCCGGATCTCGGACTCGGTGGGCACTCCTTCCAGCGGGGGCGCCAGTCCTGAAAGCTCCTCACGAAGGTCGCCTGAGAGCACGTCGCTTAGCTCATCCACCGCGCGGTGGTAGATGTCGGCGAGCCGCTTCCGTCCGGCTTCGTCCATGGACGCCTGGCGGGTTTCGTCCAGGAGCTCGCGAACCATGCTGGCGATCCGCAGGAGCTTCGCGGGTTCGGTGATGGACTCGGTGGCCGGTTCGGGAGCAGGAGCGGGGGTCGCTTCGACGATCTCGGGCGTGACGACCTCGTGTGCGGGTTCCGTGTCCATGGGCCTAAACCTAGCATCAGGCCGCGCGTTCGCAGGGCGCGGTCAGCCGGTGGTGCCGAGGTTCCTGAGGAAGAGGGCTTCGGCGACGGCCATGGTTTCGATCTCGGCCAGGCTCACGGATTCGTCGGTCGAATGGATGTTGGACCGCTCGTCCATGGCCCCCCACATGAGGATCGAGATGCCCGGGAAGGTCTGGGCGAGCAGGGGAACCAGCGGGATCGAGCCGCCCGACCCCATGTCGATGCCGTCCCGGCCGTAGGCCTCGGACAGGGCCGCGTGCGCTGCTCTGTACGCGAGGTTATCGATGTCGACCACGTACCCGCGTCCGGCCTCGAATCCACCGCCGCGCTCGATGGTGACCTGGACGCCCCAGGGTGCGTGGGCCACCAGGTGCTCGGCCAGCTTCCGGTTGGCGGCGACGGGGTCATCGCCCGGCGCCACCCGCAGGCTCACCCTGGCGCGCGCGACGGGCACGATCTGGTTGGAAGAGCCGTGGATGGCGGGTGCGTCGATCCCCAGCACGGCGACGGCGGGCCCGGTCCATAGACGTTCCGCGATCGATCCGTCGCCGGTCAGCTCGAGCCCGGGCACCGAGCCGGCCTCCTGCCGAAGGTCCTCTTCGGGCACGTCCATGCCGACCCACGTGGATCGCCGCAGCCCTTCGATGGCCACGTTGCCGCGGTCGTCGTGCAGTGAGGCGATGATCCTTGCCAGCGCCGACAGCGCGTCGGGCACCGGACCGCCGAACGAACCGCTGTGCTGGGCCTGCTCCAGCACCCGCACCTGCACGATGCAATCGGTGACCCCCCGGATGCTCGTGGTGACGGTGGGAACCCCTTCGCGGTAGTTGCCGGAGTCGCCGATGACGGCCACGTCGGCGCGGATGAGATCGGCGTTGCCCTGCACCAGTTCGGGGAGGTGCTCCGTGCTGCATTCCTCCTCGCCCTCCACCAGGATCTTCACGGTGACGGGCGGCTGCGTCCCCTGGTGGGCCCCAAGGGCGCGGAGCGCCGCCGCGTGGATGGCGATGCCGCTCTTGTCGTCGGCCGAGCCCCGTCCGAACAGCCGCCCGCCGCGAACCACCGGTTCGAACGCGGGGGTGGTCCAGCCGTCGACTGGGCCCTCCGGTTGGACATCGTGATGGGCATAGAGGAGGACGGTCGGCGAGCCCTGCGGCCCGTCGACCTGTCCGAAGACGGCTGGGTGCCCGCCCTCAAGCTCCAACAGCCGGGCGCCTTCCACCCCTGCGGCGGCGAAGATGTTGCGCGTGACTTCGGCCGAGGCGCGGACGTCCGCCGGGTCGTATCCCTTGAACCCTCGGGAGGGGATGCGAACGAGCCGGCTGAGCTCCTCGACGGTCTGTGCCATGCCGGCGGTGACCCGGGCTCGGATGTCGGAGGTGTCCATGGCCACTGAGCCTACCGAAGGGGCCGGGGTCCGCGGATCGGGCGGGGAGTCACGGCGCCAGACGTTCGATCGCCCACGTGGCGCCCTCCCGCCGATAGCGGAACCGGTCGTGGAGGCGGTGGCGCCGCCCCTGCCAGAACTCGATCTCGGTGGGGACGAGGCGGTAGCCGCCCCATCGGGGGGGCCGGGGGACGGCGTCGCTCGGGAACCGCTCTTCGACCTCGCGAACGCGCTCCTCCAGGAGCGCTCGATCGGCGATGACGGCGCTCTGCGGCGACGCCCACGCCCCGATCTGTGCCTCCCGAGGACGCTGCGAGAAGTACCGATCCGCGTCGGCGTCGGACACGTCCTCGACCGATCCCAGGATGTTCACCTGGCGATCCAGCGCCTTCCACACGAACGAGAGCGCCGCCCAAGGGTTCTCTGCCAGTTGACGCCCCTTGCGGCTGTCCTTGTTCGTGTTGAAGACGAACCCGGCGTCCACACCTCGCAGCAGGACGTGGCGGAGGGTCGGCCGTCCGTCAGCCCCGGCCGTGGCCAGGGCCATCGCGTTCGGGAGGGCGACCTTCGCCGCTTCTGCGTCGGCGAGCCACGCCCGGAACTGCGCGAACGGGTCCGCCAGAAGGTCGGACCGGCGTAGGCCGTCCCCGGAGTGGAGACCGCTGGGTGCCTGCATGTCTCGTGGATCGGTCGTCGGAACCTCCTGAGGGGTGCCCCCGGCAGGACTCGAACCTGCGCTTCCGGCTCCGGAGGCCGGCGCTCTATCCGCTGAGCTACGGGGGCGTGTACGTGGTGGAGTCTAGCAACGCCCCCATCGGCGGCCTTAGGGGGCCCTTGGACGCCGACGGTATCCTGCAGTCATGGCACCCCGCATCCTCGTCGTCGACGATGACCCGGTGATCGTGCGCCTCCTAGAGGTGAACTTCCGGCTGGAGGGGTTCGAGGTGGTGACGGCCTTGCGGGGGGAGGACGCGCTCGCGCTCTCCCGGGAAGCGCCGCCGGACATCATCTTGCTGGACGTCATGATGCCCGGCATGGACGGATACGAGGTGTGCCGGCAGCTGCGCGAAACCCCCGAACTGGCGCAGGTGCCCGTCCTGTTCCTGTCGGCGCGGGCCAGGGACGATGACCGTTCGCGAGGCATGGGGCTCGGGGTGGCCGACTACGTCACGAAGCCGTTCGACCCGACCGAGCTGGTCGCGCTCGTGCGCCGGCATCTCGAAGGTCTGCCTTGATCGAGGAGGCTCTGCGAACGCTCATCGCGCGCGCAGCGACGGCCGCCGCCGCCGCTCTGGGGATCGAGGGCGATCCTCCCGTGCCCGAGCTCAGCGCTCCCAAGCAGGTCACCCACGGCGATTTCACGTCAAACGTGGCGCTGACGTTTGCCGCACGCGCGGACCTGCCGCCCCGGCAGGTCGCTCTGGCGATCGTCGAGGCGCTGGAGCCGGCGCCGTTCATCGAACGCGTCGAGGTGGCGGGTCCCGGGTTCCTCAACTTCTTCCTCACCGACGACTGGCTCCACGACGCGCTCGGCCGCGTCCTGAGCGAGGGGCCGACCTACGGTCGTTCCGCTCCCAACGGCAAGCGCGTCCAGGTCGAGTTCGTCAGTGCGAACCCCACCGGTCCGCTCCACGTGGGACACGCGCGCAACGCTGTGTTGGGCGACGCCCTCGCCCGTTTGCTCGAGGCCGCGGGTTGGACCGTGGAGCGCGAGTACTACTTCAACGACGCGGGACGACAGATGGATCAGTTCGGGCTGAGCCTTGAAGCCCGGTACCTGGAGGTTCTGGGACGTGGGTTCCAGATGCCGGACGACGGCTACTTCGGGTCCTACATCACCGACCTTGCGAACGACATCGTCCGGGAGGTCGGTGACGCGCTCGCAGAACTCGCGCCGCAGGAGCGGCTCGCCGCCGTCCTGGCGGAGGGCTCCCGGCGGGTGCTCGATCAGATCCGCGCAACGCTCGATCGATTCGGGGTGCGGTTCGACGTGTTCTTCAGCGAAGCGGAACTGGCTCGCAAGGGCGAGATCGCCGCGGCCGTCCAACGGCTCCGTGACAACGGGTTCGCCTACGAGGCCGAGGGCGCCGTTTGGTTCCGTTCGACGGCGTTCGGTGACGACAAGGACCGCGTGATCGTGCGATCGAACGGTGCCCACACCTACTTCGGGGCGGATTGCGCCTACCTGATCGACAAGTTCTCTCGCAGGTTCGATCGGATGGTCTACGTCTGGGGCGCGGACCACCACGGCGACGTGACGCGCGTCAAAGGCGCCGCGGAGGCGCTCGGTCTGAACCCGGACGCGCTGGAGATGGTCCTGTATCAGTTCGTGTCGTTCCTGCGCGGCGGAGAGCCGGTGAAGATGAGCAAGCGTGCAGGCACGTTCATCTCCCTGGACGAACTCATCGATGAGGTGGGGGCAGACGCCGCCCGGTTCACCTTGCTGCAGTTCTCCAACGACTCGGCGATGAACTTCGACATCGACGTGGTGAAGCGTCAGACCATGGACAACCCCGTGTACTACGTGCAGTACGGGCATGCGCGTATCGCCTCCATCCTGCGCAAGGCAGACGCCGCCGGACTCGACCTGGGGTCCTACGACGACGCGGATCTGTCCCTGTTGTCCACGCAGCCGGAACTCGATCTGCTCCGCGCGCTCGCCGACGCCCCGAGCGTGATCGCGAACGCTGCCGCTCAGCGTGCTCCGCACCGCCTCACGCATGCGGCTGTGGACCTTGCCGCGACGTTCCACCGGTTCTACACGGAGTGCCGGGTGGTCGACCCGGATCAAGCGGCCCTTTCGCGGTCCCGGCTTTGGCTCTGTGCCGGCACCAAGCAGGTCATCGCCAATCTCCTCGCGGTGATCGGCGTCTCGGCACCCACATCCATGGAGCGCGCTGATGGATGACCTGCGGAGCGCGTCGGGCAGAGCGTCGCGCGGTCCCGAGCACATCGAAGGGATCGCTCGCCGTCCGGGACCGCCGTGGCCGGAGAACGCGGACCTGACCGCCGATGGCTTGATGATCGGCGGGGTGTCGGCGAGCGCCCTCGCGGATCGGTACGGGACCCCGCTGCTGGTTGTTGACGAAGGTGAACTCCGTGCGCGCAGCCGCATGATCGCCTCCCTCTTCCCGATGGCGTTCTACGCGGTCAAGGCGTTCACGGCCCACTCGGTGCTCCGGATCGTGATCGAGGAGGGCCTGGACCTGCTGGCTGCCACCGGCGGCGAGGTCGAGGCGTGCCTGCGAGCCGGCGCTCACCCATCCCATGTGGTTCTGCACGGCAACAACAAGTCGGATCAGGAGCTCGCGCTCGCCGTTCGCGTTCGGCTGGGGTTGGTCATCGCCGACGGCTTGGACGAACTCACGCGGCTGAGCGCGCTGGCCGAGACCGCCGGGATCCGGCAACGCGTGCTCCTGCGGGTTGTACCGGGCATCGAGGTTCAGACCCACGCGGCCATCGCGACGGGCCACGAGGGGACGAAGTTCGGGACGCCGTTGGCCGAGGCCCCCACCGTCGTCGCGGCTGCGGCCCTGCTCCCCGGGATCGAGTTGGCGGGCTTGCACGCCCACCTCGGTTCGCAGATCTTGGACGTCGAGCCCTACCTCCTCGAGGTCGACACGCTCGTCGATCTCCTCGGACGGGTTCGGGCCGATCTCACGGCCGAGATCTTGGACGTGGGCGGCGGCTTCGGCATCAGCTACACCGACGAACGGGGGCTGCCTCTGGCGGAGGTTGCCTCCGCGATCCTCGAACGTCTGTCGGTGCGATCTGCCGTGGCCGGCCTTCCGGTTCCAACGCTGGCCGTCGAACCCGGCCGAACGCTGGTCGGTCCTGCTGCCGTCACCCTCTACCGGGTGGGTGGGCACAAGTCCGTGGTGGGCACGACCATCGTCGCTGTCGACGGCGGGATGTCCGACAACATCAGACCCATGCTTTACGGGGCCCAGTACGCGGTGGCTTTCGCGGGCCCCCAGCGCCCGGGCGGCGTCGAACGGTGCACGGTGGTCGGTCGCCACTGCGAAACCGGTGACACGCTCGCGGCCGGAGTCGACCTGCCGTCCGACATACGGCGGGGAGACCTGCTGGCGTTCGCCGCCACGGGCGCGTACACGTATTCCCTCGCGAGCGCCTATAACCGCGTGGGGAGACCGGCGGTCGTCGCGGTCCGTGACGGGATCAGCACGGAGTGGCTGCGCCGGGAGGACGAAGGTGATCTGGACCGGCTCGAGGCGGTCGCGCATCCGCGGAACCCGAACGCACCGGTCCCATCCGGCGTGACCATCCGCCCCGCCCGTCCCCGGGACGCTCGCTCGTTCGTCTCGTTCTGGCGGGAGATCGTCGCCGAAGGCCGCTATATCCGCAGCGAACGTGTTGCTCATCCCGTGCGCGTGTACCGGCGGCGTTTCCGGCGACCCTGGCACGACCGGTCGGCGCAGATCGTCGCCATCCGTGACGGCGAGGTCGTGGGGCATCTCTACATCCAGCGGGAGGGCCATCCGGTCACGCGCCACGTGGCGACCCTCGGTATCAGCGTGGCCGCGACCGAGCGTGGCAAGGGCGTCGGTACCGCGCTCATGGCCGAGTCGATCCGCTGGGCTCGCCGCGTGGGGGTGGAGAAGATCGTCCTGAGCGTCTATCCGCACAACACCGCGGCCGTGGCGCTCTATCGCAAGTTCGGGTTCGTGGACGAAGGACGTCTCCAGCGGCACTCTCGGAAGTCGTCGGGGTACGAGGACGAGATACTGATGGCTACCTGGATCGGAGGGAACGCGTCGTGAGCGACCGCATCGTGCGGATCGGGCTGCTGGGGTGCGGCACAGTTGGCGCCGCCGTGGTCCGCATGCTGGATCAGCATGGAGACGACATCGCACGTCGCACGGGCTGCAGGTTCCTGGTTGCCCGTGTCGCGGTTCGTGACACCGGCCGGGACCGGGAGCTCGGGCTGCCGCCGGACGTCTTCACGACTGACCCGGCCGCGGTGGTCGAGGGCGCCGACGTGGACGTGGTCTGCGAGCTCATCGGCGGGATCGAGCCCGCTCGTGACCTCATCCTGCGGGCCTTCAAGGCGGGCAAGCCCGTCGTGACTGCGAACAAGGAGCTCCTGGCGACCGACGGAAGATCCGTGTTCGAAGCGGCAGACGCCGCTGGGTTGGATCTGGCCTTCGAGGCCGCGGTCGCCGGTGGCATCCCGCTCATCCGCCCGCTTAAGGAGTCGCTCGCGGGTGAGCGCGTGAGCCGCCTGATGGGGATCGTCAACGGCACCACCAACTACATCCTCACGCAGATGTCGGAGCACGGGTCGGGGTTCGCCGAGGCTCTGGCGGAGGCCCAACAGCTCGGCTACGCGGAGGCCGATCCGACGGCGGACGTGGACGGGTTCGACGCCGCCGCGAAGTGCGCCATCCTGGCATCCATCGCGTTCAACAGCCGCGTCGTCGC